>CAIQXC010000521.1 GCA_903875675.1 Akkermansiaceae bacterium | reverse complement strand
TGCCGGGCCGTTCCCCCCTCCGTAACCGATCCGAATGGTATAGGTGGAACCCGCCGTCACGGCTTGCTCCACGGTTTCCGCTTGGTCATTATCGGCAGTCAACAGCGAGTGCAGGGCACCGATGGCGGGTCCTCCATCGTAAATGTCGATAGTGGCATCCCAAGGAGCGCCGTCTGCGCTTAGCGTGCCCACCGTGCTGAGGTGGAACGTGCCGTTGCTCGGGGCTGTCCATTTGAACCAGACGGTATTGGCATAATATCCGTAGGTGTTAGGCTCACCAACTTCGAGTGTGGCGTTGGCGACACCACTGTGCGAGATGCCGCTGCCACCCGCCAACGCGATCGCATCGACAAAGTTGTCGTTTGGCATGGTGAGCACGACGACCGTCACCTGATAGGTCTTGGTGGTGAAGCCATCCTGTGCTGTGACAACGTAAGGCACCGTTGCGGTGGAGTTGAGAGGCGGGATGGGAGAGGTGACACCGTTTGGTTGATTGCAGGTGGCGTAGGGGGACAGCGTGAAGGTGGGCGCGATGGCTGCGACCTGCTCGTTAGTGGTGCCTTGGGGCATGAACAACACGATGTTGGTTCCAGTGATATCAGCTCCTGGACCGAAGGCCAACATGTCGCAAGCTGAACTCGGGAGCGACGGTATTCCCGATACGGCGGCACTAGGTGTGCTATCGCCCAACGAGCTCACTGCTAGGATTCTCACCGGATAAGCGGTGCCGTTGTCCAAGCCGCTGATGACAATCGGGCTCGTCGTGACAGCCGGTGAAGCCGTCGTCCAAGTGCCGCCATCATCCGTCGAAACCCTGTAATTCGTAATCGCCGAACCGCCGTCATAACCCGCCGTGAAGGCCACGGTCAAGCTTCCGTTGCCGGGCGTGATGCCGGTGATCGTCGGGGGCAACGGCTCGATGGCCGGGGAGTCGATGGTGCAGGTCAGCGGCACCGAAAGGGCATAGAACCGGTAGCCATTGCCCGACGGATTTTCTCCGGCTGTGATCCACTGGGGATCAGTGGCACCGACTTTGCCCCACTGCGTATATCCCACACTTGAACCAAAGGAACGATAGAAGGGGCCGGTCGGGTAGTTTGCGGGAGTCCCATTCGCATTGACCGTGCCGGTCCAGACGGCTGTGCCGACTGCGACGGAGGTGCCGTTCTGGTCCTTGTCGATGCCATGGGCGAGGGTGCCGTCCCAGATATCGGCATAGCCGGCGGCCACCATGGTGGTGCCGTCAACTAGATAGACGGGCCCGGAGACAGGAGCATTCAAGCGCGCGGGGTCCGTGATGGCGTCATTTTGCGAACTGCCGATCACGGACCAAGGAATGTGATTGATGTCGGTCAATGTGGACAATCCAGCGGCCGTGTTTACGAACGCATTGTAGGTCGAAATGTTAGGGTCGGTCGCGTCCCGCGTCGTGCTGGTGACGAACGCCAAATGATAGGTGTCGCCGACTGCCCAAAGTTTCCCGGTGCCCGGATTGAGACCGGTCGGAACTGGCAGGCCCGGCGGCATCGGCGTGGTGTTGGTGATGGTTGCCGTCACTTGGCTCGGGGTGCCCACCAAACCGTGGGTCACGGTGCTGATGTCCGCCAGCGCGATCCGGTCCTGGCCGTAGAAATTGTCCTGCACACCCGTGAGAGTGATCTCGCCGGTGGTTTGGCCCGCTAGGATCGTGATGCTGCTGGCATCGCGGGTGTATTGGCTACCCAGCGCAGCGGTTCCGGAGAAAGTCAGGTTCACCGTCACATCCTGCGAACAGGTGTTGGAGAGCGTGGCGGTAATCGTCGCCATGCCGCCATCCTCTGACAACGGGCTGCCGGTCAGGCTGAGGGTCACGGTTGGAACATCCGGCACGATGGTGACCGTGTAGGACTCGCTGTTGCCAGCGGCTGCGGTGACCTGATAGACATGCGGCAAGGTAAAGTCATACAGCCCGGTGCCACCGCTCGTTTTGTCGCAAGTGGCTAAAGGAGAGACGGCGAAGGTGGGATTCGGATTGAGGGGGTTGACTGCTGTGCCAAAGGGGATATGCACCACAATGGTATGATCCGTCTGGTTGATCGCACCGGCGTAGGATCCCCAATTGAAGGCCACCATGTCACAAGCCGGGCTCAGGAGTTGCGGCACCGTGAGGATTCCAGACATGACATAGATCGGCATCTGCCAATAACTGTAGGCATTCGGGTCATCCGACCCAAGCTGGCTGCACCACGACGTGACGCCATTATTGGCCCAGTTGACTGCGGTGGTTGTTGGATCACCCGCAAATGCATAGCCGCCGGTCGGATAACACAACGACCAGTCGCCGTTGGCACTCCCGTCATCATTCATGCCGGTGTGAACGAGGGCGTGGTTGTTGTTGTTCAAGGGGGGCGAAGTGCCAAGCTCGGTCACGTTGATCGGGCTGGCCAGAGCGCTGTTCGCCCAGAGTGTGCTGTTGCTTGACGCTACCAGTTGGCCAGCCAGATTGAAGATCGGAACGCCTGTGCCGACGTCGGTTCCTGTGTTAGACTTTGCGCTAACGGTGCTGCCATTGGCATTGCGGACGGACACGACTGCCTTCCATGTGCTGCTGAGACCAGCGAGTGAACCCACGGACGTTGCGGCGCTGGTGGCAAAGGTATTGAAGTCATTGATGCTGGTGGGGCCGGTGCCGCCCCCGGCGTTTGCCCGGGCATAGGTTTTACCACTCGTCACAAACACGAGGCGGTACTGGGTACCGGGAGGCAGGCCGGGCGGGGCGGTGTCGATCGTACCTGGAGCAGCACCCAGATAGACGGTGACGGAATAGACCTTCTGGGAGCCATCCTCAGCGGTGACCGTGTATGAAACCGGGCTGGAGAAATCCTGGGCGACGCCGGTATCCGGGAAGACGGTGGCCAGCGGCGATACCTCAATGGTGGGGGAGAGCTCCGTCACGGAGTTGCCGTAGGGAACCACCAAGCTGACGTTCGTTCCGCTGATGACAGCTGGATTGCCACCCACAGAATACGTGAGGATGTCCTTGGCCGAGCTGAGAGCGACGGACACATGATAGACCCTGGTGGAGCCATCCTGGGCAGTGACGGTGTAATCGACGGGACCGGCTGAAAAGTCCTGGCCACTAATTGAGGGCGGGTTGCACGACGCACCGTCGGCAAGCGTGAACGAAGGCGCAATGTCGTTCCACGGTTTTGTCGAAGCTGGCATGGTGACGGTGATGGTATTGCCGGTGTTGTGATTGGAAATCACACCGGGGTAACTGGGCGTTCCCGGGACCGTGAAGTTATAGAGGCTCTTGTCCGAGTTCAGCCAATCGGTGGCATCGACGACTTGGAAGCCGTTGAGGGTCAAGCCGCTGTTCGTGCTATTGCCATTTAGATTGTAACCCCAAACATAGATCTTGCCG
>CAIQXC010000520.1 GCA_903875675.1 Akkermansiaceae bacterium | reverse complement strand
CAATCGTCACATCCGGTCTCTTGCATCCGCGGATGTCACCGTTTTCGATGCCGCAAGCGTTTTGACCGGCGAAGACGGAAACCTTGCTTCAGCCTACAGCCGTGATTTTCTCCACCTTTCCGCCGCCGCTTATGAGAGGTTAAATGAGAAATTAAGAGATCAAATTGATTTGGTTCTCCAAGCAGCAATAGCCACAAATCCCGCCGAACAACCGGACGTTGCCCAACCGTCTATCAAGCCCGCAGACAAAGTTTCCTCCGAAGTCCAACCCTCAACCCCCACGTCGAAGGATGGTCCCCGGTAGCTGGTGGCGTGGGCCACTGCTCACTCGTTACGGTGGGTGAATTGAAGCCGACCAAAAATGTCGCTCGACAACGTGTTGCAAATGCCACACAATACACGCATGAAGACCGCCGCCGTTCACAGCAGAATTCAGCCTGAGCTCAAGGAGCAGGCTGAAACCATACTGCATCGCCTGGGATTGAGTCCCACCGAGGCGATTCGCCTATTTTACACCCAAATCGCTCTGAGGAATGGCTTGCCATTCGATGTGGCCATTCCCAATGAGGAGACGGTCCAGGCCTTGGAGGACTCAAGGGCCGGTCGGGATCTAGAGCGGTTTGATTCGGTTGAAGGGCTTTTTGAGAGCTGAAATGAGAGAGAAATTGTCCCTGTGCCGGCATCGCGCTGCCTGAGTATGCCAGCCCCCAGCCTATCCCCAATCTCACCCTTTGGTGAGAAGCTCAAAGGCCAGCCCGAATTTTGCTAGATACTTTTTCAGGCGGTCGGCGTCGTTGGTGACGGAGCGTTTGTTGCGGGAGACGGCAAACACCTCGCGGCCGGCGTCTGATAGGGTCTTGCTGTGCTGACACACTCCGATCACATAGGCGAGTTGCACGCGGTCGAATGGGTCGAGTTCTTCTAACACCGAGTTATCCAATATTTGCGTTAGATCCGCCGCCGCCATTTTTATAGTGGCACCCGGGCGCTGCCAGCTTTCGCGCAGGCGGGCAATTTCCTCCTCGACGTCCTCCACGCGGATTCGGCCTCGCGGGGCGAGAGTTGCCATGCGGGTGACAGCGGCGTTGAGGTCGCGGAAGTTGCCGCACCACGGGGTATCGGGTGCCTCTGCAAAGCGCAGGAATGCTAGGCGCGCCTCCTTGTTCATGCTCACGCCGTGCCCACCGGTATTGCGGAAGCGCTCTAACTCAAACTCAAGATTCGGAGCAAGGTCTTCGCGGCGTTGCGCCAGGGCCGGCAGGCCAAATGTCCAGAGGTGGATCCGTGCTAACAAATCCTCGCGAAACCTCCCGCTCACCACCGCCGCGCGCAGGTCTTTGTTGGAGCCGGCGATCAGCTGGAAATCGCTCTGCGCCGGTTTGTCCGCGCCCACCGGTAGAAACGTCTTGTCCTCCAGCGCCCGAAGCAACATCGCTTGCTCATCGCTGCCCAATTCGCCGATCTCATCGAGAAACAACATCCCGCCGTCCGCTTCCCGCAACAGTCCGGGCCGATCCTTCAGCGCCCCGGTGAACGAACCTCGCACATGCCCGAACAAGGCGGAGGCGGCCGTGTCGCCTGTTAGGGTCGCGCAGTTCACCTCCACAAAGCCGCCGCCCAGGCCGCCGCGCTGTTTGCGCAATTCATAGATGCGCCGCGCCAGATGCGATTTTCCAGCCCCGGTCGGCCCAGTTAGAAGCAGTGGTGCCTGCGAGCGCAGGGCCACCTGCTCGATGCGCTCGATGAGCCTGTTGAAGCCGGCATTGCGCGTGGCTATGCCGCTCTTGAGGAACTCAGTCACCTCCGCCTGCTCGCGCTCAAAACGCGTGTTGAGTTTGTCAAATTTTGATAGATCAAGGTCGATCACCGCATACCCCGGTAGAGGCTTGTCGCGCGATGCCCGGGTGCTCGGCGGCGAAGTCTGGATCAATTTTCCCGGCAAGGTGCCCGCCTCATTCAACAGGAACAGCGAGATCTGCGCGATGTGCGTGCCGGTAGTGATGTGAATGTAGTACTCCTCGTGCTCTGGATCAAACGGATAGGCCCGCGCCCAGTCGTGCAAGGTGCCATACACCGCTTCCAAATCCCACGGGTCGCGGCCAAACTTCACTTCATGCCAGCGGGCCTCGGTCTCCGGCGATACCATCCGCACGTCCGCCAGTAACTGCTGCGCCAGCTTCGCAAACGCCGGCTCTGCCAATAATTCCAACCGGTCCCAGAGCAAGTCCTCATGCTGAAACAACGACAGCGTCGGCCTCCATTGGTCCCAGCGCCCTGCGTCAAAGCCACTGTCCAATTTCGTCCCAAGAATGCCAATTGCCACTCGCTTCATGGATAATAGACTAGCCAAAATGCGAGTATTTTGGCGATTCTAAAAACCGACAGAACTGGCATTGGGAATTTTTTCAAATTGTTTATATTGAAAATCAATGAGTTACAGATATTCTAAGAAAAATAAATTTTCCTGGCACGCATCATGCAATGGGAGAATGTGTCCGACGACATTCCCCCGGACCCACTCCCATGGCCAATCGCACCCTATTCCAATCCATCCGAGGCGCCCTTCTGCCGCAGACCACTGCGAGTAACGACGCTGCCGCCCCGGCCTACGACCTCGGGCCGCAAGCTGCGCTGGCTCAGATTGCCGCCACCGGTTGCCTGACAAGCACGTACTATGCCAGTGCCGAGACCCAGCTCGACCGCGTGTTAGAGCTTACCGTCGGCCTGGAACCCGAGTTCATTGCCCGCGTTGCGCTCTATGCTCGTCAGCGCGGGTTGATGAAGGATTTGCCGGCCCTGCTCTGTGCCGTACTGGCGACGCGCGACCTCGACCGACTCGCTGAAATTTTCCCGCAAGTCATCGACAATCGGAAGATGCTGCGCAACTTCGTACAGATCCTGCGTTCCGGGGTCACTGGGCGCAAGTCGTTGGGTACCGCGCCCAAGCGCCTGATTCGCCAGTGGCTCGAGTGGGCCAGTGTGCGGCAATTGTTGCAGGCATCTATCGGCAACTCGCCCTCGTTGGGGGACATCGTGAAGATGGTCCATCCGCATCCGGCCGATCCGGCGCGCGAGGAATTTTATGCATGGCTCATCGGCAAGCCGTGGAATCCCGAGGCCCTGCCCGATGTTGTTAGTGCCTATGAGACATGGAAGCAAACCCGTGTGGGAGATGTCCCGGACGTGCCCTTCCAAATGCTCACCGCGCTGGATCTCGGCACTGCTGAGTGGTCGGCCATCGCCGCTAGCGCGTCCTGGCAGACAACCCGCATGAACCTCAACACTTTTGCCCGTCACGGTGTTTTTAAGGATGCCGCTCGGGTCGAGCACATCGCCGATCGCCTCACCCATCCCGATCTCGTCCGCAAAGCTCGCGCATTTCCCTATCAATTGATGGTTGCCTATCACAATTGCAGCCAACAGGTGCCTGTGGAAATCCGTGAAGCCCTCCAGGACGCCATGGAAATTGCTCTGTCTAACGTGCCTGCCCTGGCCGGGAAAATCGTCGTCTGTCCGGATGTTTCCGGATCGATGCATTCTCCCATCACCGGAGTTCAGCGCGGCGCGACTTCCGTCGTCCGTTGTGTCGATGTCGCCGCCTTGGTCACTGCCGCGTTGCTTCGTGAAAGCCCCGCTACCCGCGTGTTGCCCTTTGAGGTGAAGGTGGTTGATATCCAACTCAACCCCCGCAACTCCGTCATGACCAACGCAACGAAACTCGCTGCGATTGGTGGTGGTGGCACGAATTGTTCGGCTCCTCTGGAAGTGCTCAACTCCGAGAAAGCGAAGGCAGATCTAGTTATCTTCGTATCCGACAACGAGTCCTGGGCCGATCCCAAGGCGGCCCGCGGCACCGCGATGCTGCAACAGTGGGAACTCATCAAACAGCGCAACCCACAGGCCCGCCTCGTCTGCATCGACCTAACGCCTAACACCACCACCCAGGCGCTCAGCCGTCCAGACATCCTCAACGTCGGCGGCTTCAGCGACACGGTCTTCGATCTCATCGCCAGCTTTGCCGCCGGTGCCGTCGGAACCGATCACTGGTTGCGCGAAATCAACAGTCAGCCCCTCAAACAGAAAATGAAAATTGCCTGAACCCGGAATGCCCCTTTCGGCCCGGAGGATGCCGATGAGATTACAACGACTGTAAATCGACGGACTGCAAAGTCCATATCTCATTCACCTTGCCTCCGTGCCGATCTCCATCTCACCGCGAATGCCCCGGAAGATTACACCTGTCGCTGGTTCGAGCCCAGCCCCGCGCCAGCGGGTAGCTCAGTTAGGTAGAGCAGTTATAACGGATCTTCCAAATCCTTGTCGCGGTTATGTGGATAGAGGTAGGAATGGGGCATTACTGCCCCACCCCTCCCTCAGAACCGGACAGGCGGATTTCCCGCATCCGGCTCGCCAGTCGATGAGTGCCCGCATGTCAGGCTTGCGCCTTT
>CAIQXC010000519.1 GCA_903875675.1 Akkermansiaceae bacterium | reverse complement strand
GTGCGGATCTCATGGCTCATGGTGGCGAGGAAGATGCTCTTGGCGCGGTTCGCTGTCTCAGCGGCCAGAGCGGCGTCATGGGCGGCATCGCGGGCGATGACGAGGGCGGCGGCTTCATCTTGGGCGACTTGGCGCAAGCCGATATTGGCGGCCGCAGAGCGGAGGATGGCGATTTCCCAAGGTTGCCAGCGGCGGTCTTCGCAGCAAGCATCGAAGCCCATGAAGCCGCTGAGTTCGGTGCCGATGAAGACGGGCACGACCACCAGCGAGCGGATTTCCTGAGCGATGAGCATGGCTTGTTCGCATGGCGGAAAGTCTTGCACTCCGCCACTGATGACGCGGCCGGCTAGCAACTCCGGCAGCCAACGGTCGTAGCCGTTTTCGTGAAACGAGAAATTTTGGAGTTTGGGGTTTTGGAGTTGGGGGCTGGCGGCACCGGAATTCCATTCGGCAATCTGGCTCAAGGCAGGGGTTCCGAGTTGCGGGTGCGGATGAATGCGGAATAGGTAGCAACGATCCGCGTTGGCAGCGGCACCGAGAGCCGCGAGAATCTCTCCCCACACAGCAACGTCGGGCCGATTCGCCAGTAGCATGGTGCTGGTGAGCGCCACCGCCTCCATCAGATTGCTGGACCGTCGTGCTTGGGTTACGTCGCGCTGGATCGACATGAAGCCCGTAACATGGCCGTTGTGATCGACGAGTGGCTGGCATTCGAGATGGACGACATAGGAGCAGCCGTTCTTGTTGTAGTTGACCAGTTCTGCCTCAAAACCTGAGCCATTGCGAATGCATTCCCGGATGCGGGCCCGCTCGGCGAAGTTGTCTTGGGGGCGCTGGAGCAAGCTGCCGGGCGTTTTGCCGATGGTTTCTTCCAAGCTGTATCCGGTGATTTTAGTAAACCCTTCGTTGACCCACTCGACGAGTCCATCCCGGTCCGTGATGATCACGCCATTATCAGTGAGCTTGGCAACCCGCGCCAACCGCGTCGTGTCGGCACGCGTGCGCCGACCCGCTCGCTGCTCGCGGATGAAAAAGAAACCAGTCACCGCAGTCGCGATCAGGCAAAAGCTGGTCAGAAAAAGCGGCGAATCCATGGGTGAGGGTGGCAGGTTTAACGGAAGCCGAGGGCGGGCAGCAGGATCTGGCGCACGCGGTCCCAATTGACCGGTTCGTTAGGAAGGCTCCGGAGGGTGACTAAAACGGGTTCGGGGCCGCTGCGGCCGAGGGTGGCCCTGCGTGCGCTGGTTTCCAGCCAGTATTTGATGGGAGAGGCGAATTGCTGTTGGCCGTCATCAAAGAACCAGAGCGCCTGAGCGGTCTGGTCACCCTTGGCGAGCGATATCCAAGTGGCATCCCCGGACGGCACCTTGACGCTGGTTTTGGCTTGAATCTGCCAGCCAGCACCCGCAAAGCAATAGCCTGGATCATGCACTGCATGGCGGTTTTTGCTGCCATCGGTGACGGTGAGGATCACATGGCCGCCGCCCCGCATTTCAATGAGTCTCTGGATCGCTTCCGCTTTGCCGAGAAATGCGCGGTCGCTGGGGTTGAGATCCATTGGCGAGGATTGAAAATCCGCCGTGGCCGTGGGAATGGCGGCCAGGCGACCGGACGCCGAGGGAATCGGTAGGCAAGGCCAGATAAGGGTGATGAGGGCGGCAACAATAAGGCCGCCCCATAGAATGTTGCGTTTCATGATTGGAGTGAATTGGCGTGAAATGATTGGCGCTTGCAACGAGCCCGTACTAGCAGGAAAACCCCCAGGCTCGACGCGAGGACCGGGCGCTCCCAACCTACGAGTCCGGCATTTTTCCAGTGACTCATAAACCAGCCGCTGGCGGGCAGCCAAGTGAGGGCGGTGGCAATCGTGACAAATCCGCTAAAACGCCAGCCGAAGGTGCCGGCAAGTGCGCTGGCCAGAGCTAGATGCTGGAGAACCCGCAGCTCGGTCATCGCCCCGGCGATGCACAGCAACATGGCCAGACCGAGCCAAGCCGCTCTGGGCGCGATGGGCGTATGGCGGAAGGAGAAGCGCCACCAAATTTGAGGGATGAGCCAAATAGCGCATGCCAGAGGCGCGCCGCGAGCATACAGGTCGTAGCGCCAGGCCTCGGTGATGGTGGGCAGCGCCTGCCAAGCGGAGAGGGCGAGCACGGCTATCGGCAAGGTGAAGGATTGCAGCAGGTTGCGGGTGGGGGGGCTGGGTGTCATATCGGTGTAGGAGGGGCCGCGAGAAAATGGCAAAGCGTCTTGGTCATACCAAGGACTGCCGCGAGAATGATCAGACCGGTGAGCCCGTGGAGGACCCCGCTGGCCACTTGCGCGTCGAAGGAAAGGGCTATGCCTGCGAGAATAAGGATGCGTAGCAAATTGGCGAGCCAAGCGAGAACGGGCAACAGGGCCAGCAGCATGGCGAAGCGGCGTGAGCTACGGATTTCGTAAGCTCCGTAAGCCACGCCAGTGAGCAAGGTCAGTTGCAACAAGTTCCAACCAGCGCAGGCGGCTTCAATTTCAACAGGCACGCCGAGGATGCTGAGGTGGGTGCCGTCGCGCTGCGTGGGCAATTGCAGCAAGGCGAAAATTTGCTCAGCGACGCAAGCCGAGGACAGGCGCAAGGCCCAGCCGAACGTCTGCCACTCGATGACGAGCCACGGGAAGGAGAGCAGCAACAGGCAGGCCAAGCGTTCCCGCCCGGCGACCCTGACAAAACTCTCCTGCCCCCACAGCAGCGCCAACAAGCTCCAACTCATGGCCAGCAGGGTGAGGCTTTCAATGATCCAACCGCAGGCGAAACCCACTACTCCCAAGGCGATGAGACGCGGCCGCCGCTCAGTTGTACCAACCTCCCGGCGCTGCCACGGCCGCCCTAAAAAATACGCCAGTGGCAGTCCCAGAGCCAGAGGTAACGTGTCCGACACCGTCTCTACCCAGCGCCAGTCACGCAACCAAATAGCCACCGCCGCCAGCGCCAAGGCACCGCCGCTGAGCCAGATTTTGCGGTTCGGATTCATGGCTTTTTGGAATTTTCCGCAGCGTCGATTGCGATTAGGTTTTCACGAAACTTCGGCTGTTCGGGACAACGTCTGGCTAACAAAATTGTCCATTTTCGTGCTTGTTCAAAGTCGCGGGTTGAAAAGGCTTCTTTCGAGAGAAAAATCATGGCGTCGGCCGACTGCTCGCCAAGTTCTTGATAGATGCGGATGGTTTCGGCCCGTGATCCCTCGGCCAAGGCGCAGCGGGCGAGTATCTCCTTGCCCTGCGAGCTGGTGGTGAGGGCAGGCGTGGTCAGTGTGATTTGGCGGGCCTTGGCGGGATTGCCGCGGCCGAGTTCGGCCAAGGCGAGTGTCCATGCGGCGCGGCTGGCATGGGGGGACTGGCCTGCTGCGATGGTTTGGAGACTGGCTAGGCCTTGCTCGAAGGCACCGCTGGTGAGAAGCAGTTCCCCAAGCAGTAACTCTGCGGCGCTGCTGCGTGTTGCCTGCCCCGCCAGCCATCGGCGGGCGGACTCCTTCCCGTCCCTCAACAACAGCGAGCGACCGTATCCGTAGTCAAACCACTCCGGTCCGTTCGCTTCCACCACCAACTTGTCCCCTTGGCCGACCATCACTGCAGCTCCTGCCCAGCCAGAGCCCAATAAAATGCCTACTGCCGCAGTGGGCTGGGCGAGCCACTGCGCCATGCTTGCGTCACTGGCTGCGTCGCCCTTGCGCTTGGCCCAGTTGGCAAACGCGACAACGAACGGGTGAGCATCGTCAGGCGGCACGGGCACATTCTGGCCAGCGAGGGGCAGGCGCGGGTCTTGGCCGGTACGGGCTGTTAGGTGGGTGCGCAGGCGCAGTGCAAGCTGGGGCCAGAGGGCGTCCGCCGCATGGGAAAATACGACCTCGAGTTGTTTGCGTATGGCGGCTGGATCGGCCGAGCGCAGTGCCTCGAGCAGGCGAAGCCAGAGCACTTCGGGGCGTTCGCTGGCACCACGGATGGCTGCCAGTTCGGCGTCCAAGGAGGCGCTCCAAAAGACATTGTCTGGGGTGGCGGCCAAGGCAGTGATGAGATTGCTCCAGCCTTGCTGATGGCAGCTGGGGAGTGGCTGGCTTAGAGGGGTACCGCCGACTCGCGCCCAGAACCAGCCCTTCAGTGCATAGACTCCGAGATGGGTCTCTGCGGCGGCTTCGCGCCAGGTTTCCGCAGCGGCCGCGAGGTTGCCAACCCGCAGATAGAAACCGCCCAGCTGATCGCGGTGCAGCGGGTTGTTACCCCCGCAGAGAACGGCGGCGACGTAGTCGAGCCGCGCCTCATCAAGTCTTCCGGCGGCTTCCTCGATCTGCGCCCGGAATGAGAGCAGGTCCGCGTTGCGGGGATCCGCCTTGAGCCCCTCGTCAATCGTGCCCATCGCTTTCCACGGCTCTTTGGCCTCCAGCAGCGCCAGCCTGGCATGTCGCTGGGCGTCAGCCACTCCACTCAGCT
>CAIQXC010000518.1 GCA_903875675.1 Akkermansiaceae bacterium | reverse complement strand
TCGGGTGCCAAGGGTTAGCACCGGATTGGTGAGTGTCACCGGGATTTCGGCCAGTGCCTGGAGCCTGGCCACCGTCACCGAGGGTTTGGTGCGAGGAGGAACGAAGCCGAAGCCGAGATGGACCGCGCCGATTTTCTCGTAGTTGCAGGATTTGGTCTCCATGCGCCAACCCCAGCAGCCTTGCGCCCAGGCGACCTCGCCATTGGGGATCTCGATCCAGCGGCGGCCGGTGAAATCAATCGGGAATGCATAGTCGCGAATGCCTTGGCCGCGGATCTGGACGAGCAGGGTGGCACCGCTGCCATCGCCATCGACCTCCAGCCCCACGCCACGCCGCTCGGACATGTCCAATGCGCTGCCCCAGGACGGGAGGTCGCTGTTTTCCCACAAAGCCTTCTCGCCGGCAGGAGCGGCGACCACTCGTAGCAGGTCACCCTCTCGGGTCACGATGGACGCCCCCTGGTTTCTAACATCCTGCTTGGCGGCGGGCATCATCCGCAGATTCGGTTTCGTACCCTGCGCGTTGACGCGTGCTCCGTTATTGCCCGCGGTAAACCGGTTGTCTGCTGGTGGTGGTGAAGTTAGATTGCCGGCGGTGGCGGTCACGGTCGGACCATCCTGAGCAAAACCCCACAGCACGCGGATGATAAACCCCGGGACTTGGGGATGATCGGGATTGATCAACTCGAGGCATTCGCCGGTCTTGAGGAACTGGCGCGGTCCGATCGGACCATGCTCCTGACCTAACTGCCAGGGGATGTCGCCCTTGGTCCGGGTCAGCACCCGCACTGGCACGAGGGCGTAGCCGGTCGCGGTCTTCCTTGCCTCATGGGCCACGGGTGACTGCAGATGAGTGCTGCTGCCCGGCATGCCTGCTGACGGCTGTTGAAAGCTGGCCTGCAACTGGGAATGCTGATCTTCGGTCAGCAAGCGGCTCACCGCCTTCCAATTGAGAATGGCTTGGATCATCCGGTCGGTCAGACCAAAGGTCTTCAAGCTGTCGGCTGAAACGCTGAACATCGGTTCAGGGCGGCACAGGCCAAGCCAGCCGCCATAGTGGCCCTGACTGAGGAAAAACTGCGCGTCGAGCATGCTGGATGCCTGGCGCGACTGCGAATCGAGTTGGACCGGCGCATTCCACCCGCTGTGGGTGAACGCGCACAAGCCGCGCATCAAGCGCCGGGTGGAATTGAAACGATATTCGAAATAGGCGCGCGGCGCACCGCCGGAGCTGTCGTGAGCGGTCACCGGCTGGGGCAGGTTTTGGTAAACCAGGGTGGCGTATTTGCGGTAGCCCCAGTTGCCGTCATAGCAGTGGATCTCAGCCCCGTCGTATTCGGTGTGGGCGATGCGGCACCGCTCTAACATGCTGGCGTATTCTTTCGCCATCTCTTCGAGCAAGGGCGAATCATTGTCGGGCACGAAGTTCTGGTTGTAGGGCACCACCAGTGCTGCCGCATCGCCACCGCAGGAGTGCGCCGCTTTGACGGTGCCAAAGGCACCTCGTCGGCAACCGGTTAACAACCACCCCCCGGCGTCGGATTTCCCGAAGGCACCGACTTCGATCAGCTCATCGTCGAGCCGCAACACGTGGAATTCAAAGAAGGCCGGCAAGCCATCAGGACGGCCAAGATTGCTGTCCTTGCCGCCTGTCCAGGTGACACTCGAGTTGGGGGTGAGGGCGATGGCCGGATCGTCGGCGGCGACCGGTTTCGCCACCGTAGCCTTCGCCCAGCTTGCCAGCCGCCGGTCCGGTTTGGTGCCGATCCGGTGAACGTCTGTCTTACCAATGCCGCCGCTGACATAGTGGATTTTCAACTGCATGCCCTTGGCGGCGAGTTCATCGCTGAAGGCGCGCAGATCCTTCTCGCCGCGTGGAAACACCGCGCGGTTGATATCCACATGACCATTATTTCCGGGCCAGAAGTTATCGGTGCGCCAGGTTTGGGTGAACAGGTAGATCTCCTTGGCCTTTATGCATTCGGCATAGGGTATCCCGGCGCGCAGTTCATCAAGGGTCTTGCCTTCCAGGATCATCTGGCTGCGGTCGGCGAACATGCGTTGCCAGTTCATCACCCATTTGCGGGCACCGTCCAAGGTCCAGGCCCCGGCGACCCGCGGATGCGCCATTTGCTCGTCAACCCAGATGTTCAGCAGTGCCTCGTCCTCGTCGGCATCGTCCGCCGCCGTGTAGAAGGCCATGCCGCCCAGATTGCCGGGTGCGACCGGATGGTCGAGATGATCCCATCGGAATTCGATCCAGTTGTGACCGCCCGAGATTTCAGCCATCCAGTCCAGGTCAATGGCATGAAACCGGCGTGTGCCGGCGATATCGTAAAAAGCAATGCGCACGCCTTCCCGGTCCTTGGCGGGACCATGCACTTCGGCGATGCGCAAGCCGATGTGGCGGACACCATGGCTAATTCTAAACACCACCTGCCGGCTGTGGTCCTTGGAACGGGCGATGAGGCGGTCCTTGCCCTCGATGCACAGGTCGGACAGCGGGATGGCGCTCTCCTTACCCTGGGCGTCGCGCACCATCACCGAGAAAACAGTTAGGTCGTTGCGGAACTTGACCGCTTCGTCGCCGGGACGGGCGAGCGCCTGTTCCGGGCCGCCACCCTCGTTGAAGGTAATGTCCAGGGCCTGGCTGGAGAGAGTCAGCGGATTGCCGGGTGACACTTGCTCCGGCACCGCAATACCGCTGACGACCATGAGGTGAAACAGACCTGTTTTAATCAGATTCCTCATGCTGAACTTGTGTTATTGAAATCGGGCTCCACCCAATTGTATTGTCATCGTTTCAGTTCATACGCCAGACATCGAGTTCAAAGATGGACCACACCTGTTTTTTCGTCCCGGTCTGCTCAATCCTGATGTACCGTCCGGTTTTCGTCGCGAACGTGGCGGTGGTGATTCCCCACCTCTCCCCGGTTCCGGTTGCCACGGGCTTGCCCCAGTTGGCCTTGTCGTCGGACACATGGATCGCATAACCGGCCGGACTGTCATAAATCGCCCAGACATTATCCATGACGATCCTATTGAAGCTCTGGCGTTCCTTCATATCAATTACAACCCATTGCTCCGGAACCTGGTCCGTCATGGTCCGCCACCCTGTCCAATGGTCTCCGTCAATCATATTGGCCGAGCTTGCATCTGTCGTCAGTTTCATGTTGTTCCATGGACCGGCCTCGAACGTTTGATGATCCATGGAGGCTGATACGGTCCATGATTTCCTGTTCAGTTTCACGCCAGTCTTGCCGGAGACGGCCGGTTGTTTCGGGGTTGTCATCTTCACGCTTCCCGCACCGACAAACTTCCACGTCCCGGGTTTCACCTTGAATGTCACATACTTTGCATCCTCGCCGTTGAATGAGACACCCTCAACGCCGCCTGATGCCGAACCATTCCAGATTGCCGCCCCATTGACCTTGATCGAATCAAGCTTCGAGAACGAGCCCTTTGGAATGCCGACGATGGCCGTCGTGCCCGAAGGAGACGTCAAGGACAGGCTGTAATTTGACGCGGTTTTCCTGATCGAAACCGACACCTGCCCCTGAACGGTCGGGACCGTGGTGTCGATGGAGGTGAGAAACGCCTCCTGCGGCAATACATGATAGAGAGTCCAGCCCGGACTTTCCGGAGCCACTCCCGTGATGAATTTGGAGAGAATGGTGTTGGGGGTATTCCAGGCGTGATTCAGCGTCACGTAATTGACGGAATCCGTGCCCGTTCTGATATCAAAGGCCCGCTCCAGATACTCCCATAACGTCGTGAAACTGGCGTCGATCTGCCCCCGGTATCTGTTAGCCATCCTGAGCAAGGCATTCTCCTGCCGGCCCATCACACAAAGAGCCTCCAGCACCCAGCGCTCGAAATAGGGTCCGCAGTTGCCGTTGGTTCCTAGCAGG
>CAIQXC010000517.1 GCA_903875675.1 Akkermansiaceae bacterium | reverse complement strand
ACATCGGCGCTCACAGAGCGCCTCTATCAAGGCCTCTCCAATGTCTATATATTGCTTCGTGTTCGCGCATTGATTCGTCTCAATTGCGCAAAAGAAACAATCTTTTCGCTTAACGAGCATTGCCCGGATCATGGACTCCTGATCTAGTGACCAGGTCATGCCGACTGTATCCAGCGCCCGTGTTTGAGGTCAAATCCATACGCACCGGGGATCATCCGGCAGTAGATCATTGCATGAATCAAATGAATCCACGACATACCCATCACCCGATGACACCCAAACGCCGCTGCCCATACCTGCCGATGCTCGCCTGTCTTGTGGTGGCAGGACTCACAACGCTGTTACCCGCCGAGACGCCGACGGACAAGCCAGCCCGCGACCTGACGTTTTTCGTGGTATCCGACACCCACTACGGGCTGAGTCCAGAGGGGGATCACACGGTGCCGATGCTGGTGGATTGGATGAACGAGTTGCCGGGCACTGCCTATCCGGCGGTGATTGGCGGCACGGTGGCAGCGCCGCGCGGGGTGCTGCACATCGGTGACATCACCAATGATGGCAAAAAAGAGGCCTGGGCGATGTTTGTCAGGGATTATGGACTAACTGGCAAGGATGGACGCTTGCACTGGCCGGTTTACGAGGCCTATGGCAACCACGATGGCGGCCCCAAGACGCCGGTGCGCGACGGGATTCGCGCCCGCAACCCACAGCGCGTCGGTCTGACGGCAATCTCCGCCAACGGCTTGCATTATTGTTGGGTCTGGGACGGCATCCTGTTCATCAATCTGGGTATCGCCCCTGGCTCAACGACCCATCCGTATGACCCGGAATACAGCATGGAATTTTTGGAGGAAGTGCTGACCAAGCACGCCAAGCCCGGCCAGCCCCTGATTTTGATGCACCATTTTGGTTTCGACAAGGGCCACAGCCTCGGTTGGTGGGCTGAGGAACGGCGCACCCGCTATCACGAACTTCTCAAGGACCGCAACGTCATCGCCATCCTTCACGGTCATGCTCACGAGCCGTTTATCTATCAGTGGGAAGGCATCGATATCTATCACCCACCTCATTTTAAACAGAAGGACCCCAAGAAAAACGAGGGGGCCGTCAGTCATGGTTTCTTCGTGTTCCACCTCACCGGTGATGAACTCACCGTGGCCGAACGCAAGAGCGACGCCACCTGGGGCATGACCGCACGCAAAAAATTGTCGGCAACCTCACCTGCAACCCAGCCCATAACCCAGCCCATAACCCAGCCCATAACCCAGCCTGCGACCTCAAAGCCATGAGATCCCTCGTCCGCATCCTGCAATTTTCCCTGTTTGTCTGTCTGCCTTGCGCTGGTGTGGCTGGTCCCCCGGTACGCGAAGTGACGTTTCTATCGGCATCCGACTCGCACTACCGGGAGCCGGACCATCGGATGGGTTGCCACAACGACCTCAGCCGGGCATCGGTGGAGGAGATGAATCGAATCACCGGGACGGCGTGGCCGGAGAAGTTGGGTCCGGATAAGATAGGCAAGCCACGCGGCGTTGTCATGTTAGGGGATTTGATTGATGATGGGGACCGTGCCGAGAAGGGGCGCAAAATCAGTGAAGAGCAATACAAGCTTTTCGTGGCGGACTTCGGCTTGGATGGTAGCGACGGCTTGCTGAAGTATCCGGTGTTCGAGGGCTGGGGCAACCATGATGGCCCTCCCATCGGCAAGGAGAAGAACGGGTTCAGCTCGCAAGCTCAGATCAAGCAGCGCAACTTGGCGCGCAAAGAGAAGAAACTCATATCCAACATTTCGGAAAACGGTCTGCATTATTCATGGGACTGGGATGACGTTCATTTTGCCCAACTCAATATTTATCCAGCAGATAAACAGCGCGAAAGCGTGCACTATTCCCCGGTCTGGCACGATCCGCAGGGTGCCCTGAGCTTCCTCAAGGCAGACCTCGCCAGCAACGTCGGTAACAGCGGACGGCCGGTGGTGCTGATGGGCCATTGCGGGTTTGACACCGATTGGTGGGTGGCGGCGGACTGGGCCGATTTTTATCAGGCGGTCAAACCCTACAATGTGGTTCTCTATCTGTATGGCCACAGCGGCACCGGGGTGAGTGCCTGGGCCCCGGCCGGAGAAGACAAGAAACTCACCTGCATCAATGACGGTCAGGCCAATATCGGGTTTTTCGTGGTCAATATTTCCGGGGATCGTCTGCGTGCTGCCTATCGCTTGAAAAGTGGCGTGAAGTCATCGAAAGCCGCCGATGGCAAGCAAGTGCAGACCTGGGATGGCCACTGGGAATGGAAATGGTTGTTGGATAAGCCGCTTGGCAATTCTTGAATTTGGCTCAGTGGCGCAAAAGTTTGCGTAGGAATTCCGCATCGGAAAACTTGGCGTTCGTCCCTTGGCGCACAATCACCAGATCGAGTGAGGGGATGACGAACAGGCGTTGATAGCCCGAGCCCACCACGGCCACCAGATCCGTGGGGGCATTGCGGCAAATACAGCGGTTATGCCAATCCTGGTCCTGCCACTTTTTTTCTAACATTTCCTCAATGTCGCACTCGCGGGCACCCTTGCTGGCAGCAGCTGTATTGAGCCAAAACCCCAAGCCGAACATCGGATTGATGCGGCTGCCCTGCAAGCACGCCGCAAACGCCTTTGGCGGGACAATTTCGCGCCGTCCGATGCTGCCATGGCCTAACACCATCAACCCGAATCGCGACCACTGACGCGCGGTTAGAAAAAACCCACTGGCCACCAGCGGCATGCCTTGGGTGTCGGCGCGATACGGCACCGGGCCGATGGCTAATGGAATTAGCACTTTGTGTTGGACGTAGGCGATCGGGGATTCGCTGCGGGAGGCGAGCTTGCGGCGCAGCACTTCGCAGAGGATTTGGCCGTGGCTGGGGCCGTAGGTAAAGGCTGCGCCGATGGGGGCCACCGTTGGGGTGCGGAGGGCGAGTGCATTGCGATCGGCGACCTTGTCTGAATGCAGGTGAAAGACGGGGTCGAGGCCGTCGCTGAAGTTCATGAGTTCGCGCAGGGTGATGTTGGCGCGTTGGGAGGAGCCGCGCCACTCGCTGATGGTATTGGCCACGGGTTCATCGAGGTGCAGCAGGCCATCTTTGGCTGCCACCAGGGTGGCGAGCGAGAAAAACGCTTT
>CAIQXC010000516.1 GCA_903875675.1 Akkermansiaceae bacterium | reverse complement strand
GGTGGGGTGGGGGGGGGGGGCCGCCCCCAGCCTCGCCCCGGGCCTGTGCCGGCCTTGGGAGCTGAAAGCTGCGGAATGCCCGCCGATCACCGGCGACAAGGATTTGATCCGCCAAGTTTGGAATGACATCGAAGGCTTGGCCAATACCTATATCTGGCAATTATTGCTGAGCTTTTGACCTCCGTCAGCCCCAGAGTCCTTGAAAACCAGAATTTGTGGTGAATGAGTTAAGTTCCCCAACGGGAGACGTGCCAGGCTGACTTCGGCGTGAGCTCAGTCGAACGATTGCCGATTATGGCCCCCCTAACTGAGTTCCAGACCGTGGCGTGGGCACCGCCACGGACTGGCAGACGTCCCGCCAGCCGGGAAAATTCCAACGGTTAGGGAAGCCCGCGCATTGGTCCGGTTTAACCGGGTGGATCCGGCAGTCGGTGCCATCCAACATGGAGCACTCATGGTTGGCTTTTTCCAGCAATGAGAGCCCCTGACGGTTGTGGCGCAGGCGGGTGAAGCGATCGAGGAAAGCGGCTTCCGTTAGGCCGAGGAAGGCGGCGATGCGGACCACCTCGGGGTCCTCCAAGCGCACATCTCCCGGCCATTTGCAGCAAGCGGTGCAGCGCTGGCAGACGTAAAACACGTCAGGGTCGAGTTGGACGCCGGGATTCGCCGGGCTGCCGTGGTCGTGGAGCATCGGATCAGGTGGCGCTGAGGCGTTGGTAGTGGAAATTGACGCGCCTGAGAAATGCCTGCCACCTGTCACCGGGACGGCCGTGGTCGAGCAGGAGATGGGGGCAATTTTTATTAGGCGGATGTTTGCCGTGGCGTGGCCAGTGGTAATGGGGGACGACGTTGCTCAACGGGATGTGGTTGCGGTACATCAGATAGGCGGTGAGTTTGGCACTGCGATCGAGAGTGGCCTGCCAGTTGTTGCCGCGGTTCTCGCACATTTCGATGCCGATTGACAGGCGGTTGCCCGGGCCATTGAAGTCGGCGTGTTCTCCCTGTTCGCTCAGGGGCATGTGTTGGATCGCCACTCCGTCGTCCACGGTGAAGTGCCAGATGAGGTAGCCGATTCTGTTGCCGCCCGGGCGCTTGCCGGAGCGCAGGGTGCCACGTTTAAGAG
This sequence comes from Akkermansiaceae bacterium, assembly GCA_903875675.1. Classification (GTDB taxonomy): domain Bacteria; phylum Verrucomicrobiota; class Verrucomicrobiia; order Verrucomicrobiales; family Akkermansiaceae; genus Luteolibacter. The sequence continues at coordinate 10,099 of CAIQXC010000516.1, read as the reverse complement.
CCAGCGCGTGGAGGGCGGCATTGGCGTCCTTGTTCTCGGTGCTGTGGATGGTGATGTAGCGAGGGGTCATAGGCCGCACCACTTTGCGGCCGTGGGTGCCGCGTGCCACCATGTCCACTCTTAGGTGCACCTCGCGCAGCAATGCTGCGGCAGAGACTTGGCCGCCCCGGGCACCCTGGCCAACCCGGCCACCCTGGCCGCTATCAGCCGAAGCGGGGGCAGCGTTGGTGTTGGACGGGCTAGGATGGAGTTGGTGCCACGGATCGGGTCCGCCGCCGGGAGGACCGATGGGTTGGCACTGCAGGCTGCAGAGGCACAGCGCCACCAGGGAAATCAAATAACAAATGCGGGTCATGCCCGGCACTCATACCACTGAAGCGGCCCTTGCCAAAGCTATTGTACTAACACTCAGGAAATGCCCAAAAATCAGAGTTCTCCATCCGGGCGAAAAATGACTTGGTGCCTTACCGCAGCACCAACCCGCAGCCACGGCGGATTTTTGGGATATGGGGACAGCGAAACTGTCTCCTCATTGGCAGTACATCCGCTTCATCCCACGCCGCGTCGGCGAGGGCTTCTTCCGCTGTTCCATAACTGGCACTCACATCCATGCCTCCAGCGATAGCCAAGGCGCGCAACAGCCCATCCCGTTGCAGCGGATCTTTCTCAATGAGCACCAATCGCCGCCGTCGGCTGCCACCAACCGGTGAAGCCGAGGCCGCAAGCGTCGCCGGTGGCCTCGGCATCGATTTGAGCTGTGGGCCAACACGGCGGCATCCTTTGAGAAGCCGGAATGCCGCTGGCATGGAATTGAGCGGCGACGTGAACATTGTCGTGAGTGATGGGCTTTAAGATATATGTCACAGGCGGCTTACTCCTACTTGAAACATGGGCCTTAGCAATGTCTATTTCGCGAAATTGTGATGAGGCTGAACTGACGCCGGCGGCACGACACTTGCCAAGTGTCGTGCGAAAATGGCGAGCGAGCGAAGCACCTCAAGGAGAGTGGGCATCTTGCCCACATCAAGGAGAGTGGGCATCTTGCCCACATTTGCCCATGAGATGCGCAAGAAGTGAAGCCGCCACGCGGCTGGATATGCTCTCTCCATGGGCGAATGGCGGCGAGGACGCCACCACTCCTTGAGTTCCCCCTCAAGGAGAGTGGGCATCTTGCCCACATTTGCCCATGAGATGCGCAAGAAGTGAAGCCGCCAGGCGGCTGGATTTGCTCCGCACATGGGCCCATGTCGGCGGGACGTCGCCACTCCTTGAGGGGCTATTCCAAGAAAACATCCATCGTCGGCGTCTTCATCCTTGTCAGCAGCTGTTTCAGCCGCTTCACTCCGCTTCCCCCAATTTTCCCCACCGTGAAAGCCCACGAAATTTACTCCGCCGTCGATCCCTCCATTGTGACTCAAATGCTCGATTGGTTTCGTGCCAACGACCGCAATGTGTACAAATCGGCCGTGGCCACCCTTGCTGGCAACCGCAAGCTGCGCCCGGTGTTCGTCCAGAAAAAATCCCTGCCCGATCAGTATGCATGGATTCATAAGACCATGAAACTCAACGCCTGCGACACCATCGGCGAGCACCTGCTGCAGGCCTATCTGATGGCCGGGCAGCAATCATTGCTCGGGATGTTCTGTGATGGCATGGGCATTCCCCACGACGGCAAAGGCTCGGTGGTGGGTGATTTGCCCAAACGCCTCGATCCAGAGCGCTTGACGGAGACCGTCGAGCGGCTGCTCGGGCTGTTTGAGCCAAAGTTGTTCGCCGTTTACCTGCATTGCTTCAACCTGCAGGTGCCCGGCGGCTGGGCGGATTTATCCGAAAAGCTTGACAGCGATTCCCGCCTCGCGCTCGCCTGAGCCGACGCGTTCCTACCAGGCCCTCGTGTGCAGCCCGCTGTGCTGCCAGTTCCCGGCGCTGCAAACCTCCCGTTTTTCAGCGTTCCAGCTTCCCGCTTATCAGCATTTTCCCTATTCATGCCCAAGGTCCACGTCAGAACCTATGGCTGCCAGATGAATGAGCGCGATTCCGAACAGGTCGTGCAAATGTTCATCGAAGGTGGCTACACCGTCACGGCCAACGAGGCCGAGGCCGATGCCATTCTCATCAACACTTGTTCGGTGCGCGATCAGGCGGAACAAAAGGCCCTTGGTAAAATGGGGATGCTCGCGGCGCATCGCCGGACCCGGCCGCATGTGGTGTATGGATTCATGGGCTGCATGGCGCAATCCCGCGGCGACGAACTGCTGGCACGCTTTGCCCACCTGGATTTGGTGATTGGCACCCAGAAATATCACAAGGCGTTTGCTTACGTCGATGCCATCCTTCGCCAGCGCTTGGAAGCCCGCATGGACGATCCCGCGTTGGCCCTCATGGGCGGCACGGTCTGCGACATCGCCGAGGAGGATGGTTCGCAAAATACGATCCGAGACCACCAGCCCAAGCCGCTGCAGGCCACGGCGTTCGTCTCCATCATGCAAGGCTGCAATATGCGCTGCACCTTCTGCATCGTCCCGGATACCCGCGGCAGGGAACGCAGTCGGCCGATCCGTGAAATCGTCGCGGAAGTCCGCCAACTCGCCGCCCAGGGCGTGCGTGAGGTTACTCTGTTAGGCCAGATCGTCAATCTCTACGGTCGCAGCGAATTTTCGCGGGTGGAAGGCAAGTCGCCGTTTGTGCAACTGCTCGAGGCGGTGCATGACGTCGATGGCATCGAGCGCATCCGCTTCACCTCGCCCCATCCCATCGGCTACCGGGAAGATTTGGTGCGTGCCTTCACCTATCTCCCAAAACTCTGCTCGCATATCCATTTTCCCATGCAGAGCGGCTCGGACCGCATCCTCGAGGCCATGCGCAGGCCGTACAAAAGCGCAAAATTCATCGCTATCTGCGAGGCAATGCAAGCGGCCCGCAGCGATCTGGCCATCACCACTGACGTGATTGTTGGCTTTCCCGGTGAGACCGAAGAGGATTTCCAGGCCAGCGTGGACACGGTGGAGCGGCTGCAATTCGACAACGCCTTTGTTTTCCGATACTCGCAGCGGCGCAACACTCCGGCCGCTGAGTTGCCCGGACAACTCACCGAGCCCATCAAAGAACAGCGCAACCAGATTTTGCTGGAAACCGTCAACCGCATCGCCATCGCCAAGCACCAGGCGCTCGTCGGCACCCGCCAGCAGGTGCTCTGCGAAGGCCCGTCCAAGAATAATAGCGCCCGCTTGAGCGGCCGTACCACCCAAAACAAGGGGGTCGTTTTTGAGGGCGATGCCTCCCGCCTGACCGGTCATCTGCTAGACCTGCACATCGACCACTCGACGGGTTTCACCCTCTACGGCAGCGTTTGCTGATGACCCGCGCGGCGGCAGGTGCGTGCCATGCAACCAGAATATCCGGCGCTGCTTTTTTTCGAATTCCTGAGATTTATGGACAAATCCACTCCTGGCTGGCGTACTCCCTCAGTTATGAAGCAACTCAGATACCTCCCACTGGTGGCCTTCGCCGCCCAAATGCTTGTTTCCCCCACATTCGCCGCCGAGGGCAAAGCCGCCAAAGCGAAAGCCAAAGAAGGGGCTCCGGCCGAAGCTCACAATCTGAGTGAATGGCACTTTGGAGAAGTCTTGTTTGGCAGCAAACCCTCTGACGCCGAACTCAAGGGCAAGGTGGTGGTGCTTGAATGCTGGGGCGTGCATTGCCCGCCCTGCATCGCCTCGCTGCCCCACTTGGCAGAGCTCGACAAGAAATTCCGGGAAAAGGGATTGTGCATCATCGGTGCCGAGAGCCAAAATAGCTCCAAGGAAGCTATCAAACCGCTGTTGGATAACGCCAAGGTCCAGTACGCCATCACCGCAGGTGCCAATGGGCCCATCGCCTTCAATACCATCCCCCGCTGCTTTATCTTCGATGGCCAGGGCGCGCTCGTTTACGATGGCTATCCAGCCGGGGCAGGCTTCGAAAAAACGATCAAGGACTCGCTGGCCAAAGTCAAAGCCGGCGGATCGACAGAGGCTCCGGCTGTGGCATCCGGGCCATTGGTGCCAACGAGAGCCTGGACGAATAGCGATGGCCGCGAAATTCGCGCGGCGGTTACCAAGGTGGATGCCACCAGCGTGACGTTCCTGATGCCCAATTCCAAGGAAGTCGTCTATCCTTTGGACAAACTCTCCGAGGACTCTCGCACCGCACTCACCTTGGCCACTCAGCCCAAGAAGTGAGCGCAGCATCCGGTTGATGACATCTAAAACCCAATCCCACATCCAAGCCACCGGAAAACCTCTGGCAGCAGCCCTGCTTCTAGCAGCCGCAGGATTCCTCCACGGCCAGGATACCCCGGATTACGAGCAGCCACCCGTTAGCTATTCGGCGACGCCTGCAAATGACGCCCTGGCAAAACTGCGCCAACGCATCGCCTCAGGCGAACTGGCATTTGCCGGCAGTGACAAGCAAGCATTGCAAACATTGTTGGATGTGCTCGGTGTGCCGGTCGCCAGTCAGATCCTGGTATTTTCCAAGACCAGTCTGCAACGGGCCCGGATTCGCCCGGATCGACCCCGGGCCCTGTATTTTTCCGACTCTGTTTATGTTGGATGGGTTCCGGGCGGATTGATGGAGGTGACGGCTATCGATCCACAACTCGGCCCCATCTTCTACTCATTCGCACTGGATCCTGCACGAAAGCAGCCACCCGTCATCGAGCGCGATTCTGATTGCCTGCGCTGCCACGGCGGCACGTTTGTGCGCGACATCCCAGGCCTCTTCGCCCGCTCGATTTTCCCCGATGCCAATGGCGATCCGATGCTGCGCCACGGCAGCGTGCTCGTCGATGACGAGACGCCGTTCGAGCAGCGCTGGGGCGGTTGGTATGTAACGGGCTATCAGGGGAAACCCGCCCATCGCGGCAATGGGTGCGGCTCCGAACAAGCCGAACAACTCGTCTTCACCCCCACGCCGCAGCGACCCGAGAAGTTGACGGGTTTTTTTGCTACCGGGGACTACCCCAGAGCCACCAGTGACGTCGTGGCCTTACTCGTTTTCCAGCACCAACTGGCGATGCATAACTCGATCACTGCTGCAGGGCTCATGTACCGGAAAATGCTCGCCTATCAACACGAGTTGCAGACCAGCCTCAAGGAGCCCGTCACCGATGAACCCGCTTATGATAGCGTCCGTAGCGTGGTGTCCGGAGTGGCCCAGGACGTCGTTGACCACCTGTTATTCCGGCGGGCCACCGCGCTGCCGGAGGGCATCGTAGGCAACCCTGATTTCAAACAAGCCTTTGCCCGAGGCGCACCGCGAAGCTCCGCCGGCCATTCCCTCAAAGACCTGCAACTCCATGACCGGCTTATGCTCCAGCGCTGCAGCTTCCTGATCTACTCGGAAAGTTTCCTCGCCCTGCCCACCACCCTCAAAAATCGCATCCTCGACCGCCTCCTAACCGCCCTCCGCTCCAGCGATCCCAAGGACCGCTACTCCTACCTCCCGGCCGAAGAAAAACAACGCATCCTCGACATCCTCATCGAGACCCATCCCGACGCACGCCGACGCTCTGAAAACCACTGAATTGCGCAGTGCTCCCGTTAGCGCCATCTAACACTTCATCGTCACCGCATCCCTCCCGAGGAACGTGCCCCGGGAACGCCGAGCCCCAGCTCGGCGAGAACCCGCTTTACAGGCCAAGTTCCTCAATTTTCCGCACCCTCAGTCAGCGCCGGGTTCTGGTGCTGGAAATCAACATTGGCAATCTTATTGCGATACAATTCCGGGCGGATGGCTCCGCGCATTGCATCGGGAGCCGGCAAAGCCGTGCCGAGAAATTCCGCGATCCGAACCACACAGCTGTCTGAATCTGCGATGAGATCCGGATAATTCACTTCTAGCAATTTCACCCCGGGATGCTTGCTCATGCCAACCAGAATATCATGGGCATGACGGGCCAAGGTGCTTTCCAAGTGGCCGCGCTCCGAGACTGGTGCCGTGCCGAGATGCTCTAACATTACCCACTGGCTGGCAACGACTTCATCCACCGGACGAGTCATGAAGATGATTTTGTAGCGGTGTTTGAGCGGTAGGGAGGGCAGCAGCGCGGAGATGACTTTGACAACTTTGCCATAGGCACGCTCGATGACCAGCGGCTGCTGTGGAAGCATCTTGATATCTTCCCACTCCCAGTAACCGGCGGGGTTATCCTCATCGGCACCGCGCAGGCCATCACTCATGAGGTCCATTCCTCCAGCCTTTAGCATCTGCATCATCAAACTGGTGCCGCTGCGTGGTAAACCCGAAACAAGTACAAACTCCTGCTCCGGTGGTAAACTGCTGGCTTCACGGGCTTGCGCCAAAGCTGCTGCCTGCTTGCGGGCTTGCTCGCGCTGGGCAATAAATCCCGGCACGCGGGCCTTGGATTGGGCACGCAACTCGGCCAAGCGGCTGTCCTCTTCGGCCTTGTCGAGGAATTGACACAGCCGCGCCTGCTGCAAGGCGAAAGCCGCTTCCGTCGTCTTGCCTTGGGCGCTTCTGACGTGGGCCAGAGTACGGAACGCCGCACGGTTGCGCGGCGCAAGCTTCACGGTAATCTCCAACGCCCTTTCGGCAGCCGCGTATTGTTTCTGCAGACAAAGCGCAGAACCTAACAAGTAATGCCCTCGCGGATTGCCGTATTGGAAACCGATCGCCTCCAACGCGTGGGCAATGGCAGTCTCGGGATCTCCCAGATGCAACTCACAGCGGGCATGGCCGATATGAGCGAGCGCATTGAATGGGTCTTCAGCCAGCGTCTGGTCACAAACCTCGCGACATTCCGCCCAGCGGTGAAGTTTAAGCAACGCCTCAATGCGCAGGCAGAGCACTCGCAGATCTCGAGGTTGCTTCTCTCCGGCAATCGCAAGATGATCCAGCGCTGATATGGCGTCCTTGCGCTCGATCGCTATGCCGGCCTGAATGAGATGGGCCACAGCGGCATGGGCTTGGTTAAAACTGGCCAAGGTGGCGGCAGAAGTCACCGCAGCCTCATCGAGTAATCCGAGCCGCAACTGGCAGTGGGCAAGTGTTTGCGCCCAATCGCTGCGCTCCGGCATGCCATGATATATCTCTTCCAACAATGGCAAAGCCTCCCCATATCGGCCAGCATCCATGCAGGCCCGCGCCAGATTCCAGGTGTTCTCTCGGGTGGTCTCCGCCGCCGCTTGACTCGGGTCCGAAGATACTTCGTTGATATAGCCGAGCGCAACAAATTGGTCCAACAGCGCCCGACTGTCGCTATCACTGAGCGGTACCGGCTGAACCCGGTTGCTCAGGCCATTCTCCCAGGTCGGAATAGTCGATAAATCCGGCATTTTCGAGAAGGCCTCGGTCAGCACCCGGCCTTCCATATCCGCGCCTACCGGCAAGCCGAAGTAGGTGAGAATCGTCGGGGCGACATCCAGCAAGCGGGCACCATAGATCGACTGATTGGCATGAAATCCTGGCCCCATGGCGGCAATCACCCCTTGCGGGCGATGCCACACGGTGATGCCCGCTGGCACCCGCGGGGTGAACTTTGGCCGCAAATGATCGCTGTGAAATCCGTGATCACTGACTAACATAACAGCGGCGTCCTGCCCTGCAAGCTCCATCAATCTGGCCAGCATCAGGTCATGCATGCGGTAGGCACCGGCCACGACATCTTTATATAACTCGAAATCCTCATCCTTGGTCCCCGCCACCTGCGGCGGATGATACAGCATGAAATCATGGCAGATTTCATCGATGGCGCGGTAATAAATCGCCATAAAATCCCAGTCCGGCCGATTTTCCATCAGCCAGACAGATGCCGCATGCACACTGAAGGCCTCCGCCAAACGCATCGCCAAATTCCACAGGCGTCGGTCCTTGTGCTGGTCGATTCTCGGAGCGTCGGGAACAAATAATCGGATGATTTCGTCCCCGTCCAAATCCCACGGACTGACTCGAAGCGTATTGAGATGCCCGGCCAGTTGCGGCGGAAAATAGGTTCCGGCGAGTGGCTGAGGCCAATCCTCTGGTTCATCGTTTATTTCGTGTGGAAACGAATTGTAGAGATTTGAAACCAAACACCCGCCATGAGGGAGTTGCTCTCCTTGGGTCGCGAACCAACTCACCACGTGGCTCTTCAGACCTCGTTCACCCAGAATCTCCCACAGGGTCTTGCAACGCCGCGTGGCGGCGGATACCGGCACCACCCGCCCCTGCCCATCAACCTCGGTAAATCCTAACACGCCGTGATGATAGGCGTGCTTGCCGGTGGCAATCGATGTCCACAACATCGGCGACAACTGCGGCTCCAGCGTGGTGAGATTGCCAGTCACCCCGGCCTCCATCAAACGCGAACACGCGCCCATCTTGCCAGCCGCAGCAAGAGGCCGGATGATTTGCCAATCGGCTGAATCCCAGCCGATCAGCAATAAACGCGGTTTGGACATGTAAGCCGCAGCGGATTTTAGTTCACGCGGCCTTGCGGCGGCGGCGCAGCATGCCTACGGCACCAAGCGCCAGCAGCGCAGCAGAGGATGCCTCCGGGACGACTGCCGCCCCAGCCGTCAGAGGACCGCCGGAGGTTTCCACGGCACCGCCGTTCCAAGTGAACAGGCCGTTGGAAGAGTTATAACTCACCGCAAGCCAACCTTTGTTGCCAAGCGGCGTTACAAACCCAACATAACCGCTGACGTTACCTGTGAAGGCTGCTTGGGGTACGCCGTTGGCCACCAAGCTGCCTCTGCCCGGGTATGTGCCGCTGTTGTTGGCTGAGATCGAATCACCAAACTGTAGCAGACTGATGCCTGGATACTGGGAATGAAATGTGCCTGTACCGCTAAAACGTCCATTGCCATCCCAGTTTGAGTCGAACGTGAGTTCCAGATAGTTGCCAGAGCTGCCCGGATCCAGATTCAGTACACTGGTATCAGGAAGGGGGATATTCACCGTAGGCACGTCTGGGGTGGAACTCAGCCCCTGATAGAAGGAGCCGCTGTCCGCGAAAGAGACCGTGGCTCCCTGGCTGGTGCCAGTGAGGGCCGCCGCTCCAGCGAGACCCGTGAGATAGAACGCCAGTTGGTTGGATGATTCTGGAATCTTGGATGTTTTTTTCATTTATATTTGATATTTGGTGTTGGGTGCTTGTGTATCATTGTCTGCTCCAGGAATGCATTCCTACCCCGTTGGGAAAATGGGGTAGGACTGAAACCAAAAACATGGTATTGAATTAATCCATCCTGAAAATCATGCAAGAAAATAGCAAGATATGCACATCTTTTTTTAGATTGGTGCAAATGATGCTTGCGCCAAAACGATCCGGCGGGTGGAGCCGGTCCGTGCAAATATCTCACTCCCGGATGGCCAAATGGCATCAGGAGAAGCGTCAGAGTGTTTGAAGCGCTCACATTCTCCGCGGCCTACTCGCGCAGCGTCAGGGCACCGGTGGGGCAAACGGCGACGGCGGCGCGGGCGGCATCCAGAAGACCGTCGCGCATGGATTCGTGGAATGGAACGCCGAGGTGTACGTCGAAGCCACGGCCGATGAACGTCAGGCCGAGGGCCTCTTTGTGGTCGCCAGCGACCTTGATGCAATTGCCACAACGGATGCACTTACCCGCCTCGAAGCGCACCAGGGGATGCTCGACATTGCGTTGGTAGCGCATCCTCTCGCCACTGGTGAATCGATGGAGGTTGACGTCGTAATCGATGGCAAGTTGGCGCAACTTGCAGACGTCGGCCTTGGCGCAATTGCACAGGACACAGCGGGAGGATTCTTCGATGGCGCGGCCAATATCAATGGCCATCGTCTTGGCCCCGGCGCGAGGTGCGGCACTCGCCTCCTGCATGAAATCCACCATCTCCGGATCCGCCAACTTGCCCATGAACACGCTGAATGGTTTGGCCGGGCGCCGCACCGGCTGGCTCGTCAGGTATTGCTCGATGCAGCGAGCCGCCGCCTTGCCATCAGCCACCGAACTAACTGGATGGCCGCCCGCTCGCAGAGCGCGCCCGGCGACGAAAACACCGGGCAACGAGGTCATCATCGACTCCTTGTCAGAGGCAAACTTGTTGCCCTCGCAGGCCAGCCCGAGGGCCGCTGCCTGCT
>CAIQXC010000515.1 GCA_903875675.1 Akkermansiaceae bacterium | reverse complement strand
GGGATGCTTATCGGCTTGGCCGGGTGCGGGCAAGGCATCGAGCAAGGTCTGGACGAGCGACCAGAGCGGAGGCCAGGAGATCCAGCGTGGCAGCGGAGCGCCGGCGGTGAGGAATTGCCAATCGGAGGCTTTGAGGTGGTAACGGCGGGAACTGCCGCGTCCGGATTTTCCCGAGGTGCGGAGGGCGGCCTCACCGGTGAGCACATGGCCGGAGAGTGCCATTTCCTGAAGCAGGAGCTGCATGGTGCGGGCTTTGTAACCGGTGAGGCGGGCGATTTCCGATGGATTTGCGGCGGGGCCGGTGGCAAGGCAAAGGATGACCTCGGCGCGGGCGCTGGTACCGATCAAGGCGCGTAGCGAGAACAGCAAATTGGGCGGCAGCGTGGGATTGGGCGGGCGGCTCATGCCCCGTGTGCGGATGGGGGACCGGAGAATGGCGCGCTTGGCGAAGATGGGATCGGGATCGGACGGAATGGCGTTGCCAAAGAGCGGAACGGGATCGGCCTGATGGGCGTCGGTTTTGGTGAAGTCCTTCCATTTCGCCTGGCCTCCTTGGCTGAACAACCAGTCGGCGATGGCCGCGAGAATCACAGGGTCGCCGAGACCGGTGTCCGCATGCAGGGTTTTGAGCCGTTGCAGGTGGAGCCGGGGCGCGTGCTGTGAGAGCCAGTCGAGACATTCATCGAAAAGCCGGGGATCGTTTTTTCCGATGCAGGTGGTGGCGAGAAGCAGCGCCTCCGGATCGATGATGTTGCCGGACTCCGCCGGACGCGAATGGCCTGCCACCCCGAGGCTGCACCACTGCCGCCACAGGAGATCGAGCGCCGCGTCGAGGGTGCGCTTTCTAAAGTTCTTCAGCGATTCGTTCATAGCCCATTTGTTTCAAAGCGTCGCGGACGATGGCGGGGAAGACTTCGCCCCCATCCTGGGTGAGCACCCAACGGGCGGCGGCAAGTAATTCGGGATCGGTGGGAGAGAGTGCGGAGAGATCGGTGACATGCCGTCCCATACCCTGGTCCACGGCAGCAAAGAGTTTGAGATGGATGAGGTCGTAGCGGTCGGGCAGATGAATGGTGAGCCGGGGGCCGAAGGTTCGCGGCGTGAGGCGTTCCAGAAAGCCCTCAGGCAACCCGGCCAGCACTTGGTCGGCAGGACCGGTATTGAGCCAGTTTTCGTCGAGATCGTATTCCCTCGCCACGCGGAGCGCTGCGGCGCGCAGGGCATCCGACATCGGGCGTGGATCGACAAGTCCTTCGCGCAGATCCACTCCGGCCATGATGTCGGCATCCCGGGTGGTCCGGGAAATCAAACCCAGAGCCAGCAACGCGGAGCCACCGATGAGCACGAAGCTCTCCGGCTCCGCCTTGGCTTCTTCAAGAAAAGCGCCGAGGGCGGACAGAGCTTCGTTCAGTGTATGGCTGGAAATCCGGTTCATTGAGAGGGTTGAATATGCGAAAGTTATTTACGCAAAATACGCAATTTATTTTCAATGTCAATTGGAATACTCAAATTGGGCAGTTTATGTGTCATTTTCGGCGTGATCATCAGAGTCTGAGGTCTTTCAGGTGATCGGCCATCTTTGCCCGGACGGTGGCGAGCTGGGATTCGAGGGAAGCGATTTCCTGTTTCACGGCCCCGAGGTCGATTTCAGTCTCCTCCTCGAAGGTATCGACGTAGCGGGGGATGTTGAGGTTGAAGTCATTGTCGGCGAGTTCCTGCGGGGTGGCGCGGTAGGCGTATTTCTCGACGGTCTTGAAGGCGTGGTAGGTGGCGACGATTTTGTCGAGGTGGGCGTCGGTGAGGACGTTCTGATTTTTCGCGTCCTTGAACTCGCGGGAGGCGTCGATGAAGAGGACATCGCCGTGGGTTGCGCGTCCGGCTTCGGACTTGCCCTTATTGAAAACGAGGATGGCGGCGGGGATGCCGGTGCCGAAGAAAAGATTGGCGGGCAGGCCGATGACAGCTTCGAGCAGGTTGTCTTCAATGAGCTTTTGGCGGATGCGGCCCTCGGCGGCCCCGCGGAAGAGCACGCCGTGCGGCACGACCACGCCGACGCGGCCGGTCCTCTCGCGGGCGGTTTCGATCATGTGGGTGATGAAGGCCCAGTCGCCCTTCGATTTTGGC
>CAIQXC010000514.1 GCA_903875675.1 Akkermansiaceae bacterium | reverse complement strand
TATAGACTTTAAGCGGCTTGGCTGCCGCCTGACTGGCAAGCCCTGACATGAGGCCCGCCGCTACTGCTATCATCATCCACTTCATACTCTGTTTTGTTTTGCTCATGGTGTTTCTTTGTTGGTGTTGTGTGTTGGTTTGATTACTTTTTCCCGTTTCCTGATGGAGGCGTCAGCGGCAGCTCCAGCCAAGCCAGACCGACATCGCGGTTCATATGACTTTTGCTGTCGCCGCCCGGCGCGTCATAGACCACCGCCAAGCGATTGCCAACCTTCACCACCGACGGGAGCCCGATGCATTTCCGGCTCCAGGAGCAGTTCTTTCCGTCGAGAACAACTGCCTTGTCGGCAACGCGCCATTGATCCAAATCCTTGGTCCAATAGACCCAGACGGCATCGGTGTACTCATCAACCCCATCCGTCCCGATATGATTAGTAAACAGGAACCACGTCTGGGTGGCCGGCTCGAAATAGAGGGAGCTGTTCTCGATCTGCTCCTCTGGCGGCACGATCGGGGCCGCATCAATTGTCCAGGGGCCATCGAGGTTCCGGGTGCGTGCAATGCCGATGGTCCTTTTCATCGAGGCGCTGAAGAACATGAGATACTCGGAACCGCGCCGGATGACTTGGCCGGGACTCGCCGTATCCTGGTAGTAGGTGCCCGGCTTCGTGCGGAATGGAACGACGTCCTTCTGCTTAACCCACGGCCCCGCCGGTCCAGCACTCGTCGCTTTCATGGTCAGGTATGGAAATGAGGGGATCAGGTCCGGCGCAGGTGTGACATGCGGCGTGCCCAGGTAGAACATGTGCCAGGTTTTGCCATCCAGGTAGGTCACTCCGTACGAGGCTGAGGCAGAATCGTCTTCACCGGGTTTACCGAAATCCAGCACCGGCCCTTTCTTCGTCCAGTCCACCAGGTTCGTGCTGGTGGCAAGGCAGCACAGCCAGCCTTTCAGCCCAGCCCCGTCGTAATGCATGTAGTAGTTCCCCTCAGCCTCGTACACCCAAACATCGCGCGCTCCCAACTTGTCGCACTGGCCCGGTCCGTCACCGTGTTTGAGCACGACGCCTTGGTCCTTCGCTTCCATACGCAACGTCGCCGATGGCCGGCCATCCGGATAAACTGTGGTTCGGGGTTTAATCGTTTCGCCTGTGCCGCTATTGTCAGCGGCCCGCGCCGTCGGCAATCCGACACCCAGCGCCAGCAGCCATGCCAGCACCGTCCAGGCGCTTTTCCTCCGTTTGTTTTGGCTCAGGGTTCGACGCTCAAATATTGTACTGTGTTTCATCCTATTCATTCTGGTTTCATTTATTGAAAAGTTCGGGGTAGTGTTTCCTGATCAAGGACTGCTCCTCTTGCGTCAGGGCCGGGAGAGCCACCGGAGCATCTTCCGGGCGCTGGTGCTTTTGATTGATGCGGTTGATCAGGCTCCAGTTGCGTGTCGGTTTGTCCGGGGTGGGGTCAGCAGGCTCATGGGCTGGCAGGTCGTAACGGGTAAAGTCAATGATCTTGCCAGGTTCGTCCTTCTGCCAGTCGCGCAGGATGGCCAGCCGGAAATCCGTGTTCATGAACCAGCGGATTTCCAGATTTTTGTCAGAACCTCCGATGCCGGTGCCGCGCTGCACAAACCGGTAATCCAAACCTTGGTTGTCCGGATGTTCGCGCCGCCATGCTTCACCAAATTCCCCCTGCGTCACGACCCGGGCGTCAGGCCAACGTTGGTGCACATTCCGCAGCCACTGGGTGAGGCACTCGAGCACCTCCGGTTTGAGCTGCTTGACCATACAGATCTCCCAGCAATTGGTGACCCACCCGAAACCGTTGTGCTTGTACGCATCATCAAAGTGGTTCGCGGTGACGGCCATCACTTCGGCCATGCCCTTCTCCGCGCCATAGGTGCCATACGATTCGATAGGCCCCACCCCGAGACGGCTGTTGAATCCGCCCTCGAATCCGCAACGCCGTGCGCAAAGGAAATCACAGGTCCAGCCGTCCAGATTCACGCAATCGATGAAATCGGCCCGCCCCTGTGCCGGTTTGCACCCGTGTTCGCGACTCGGGTAATAGGGATAGGAGATGGACCCGTCGCCGTCGCCATTGTCGATGCCGTACTGACTCCAGATCGTGCCCTGGCAGACATGGATGCCCTCCTCTTCGGCGAGGTAACGCATATTCTCAGCCGCCAGAAAACCACCCACGATGCTTTTGGGTTTGTAGCCGTCTCCAACCATGTCTCGTATGATCTGAAGAGCCTCCTTGATGTCCTTGTTGACCTGGACCCGGGGACTGTACATCGGCGCGAAATATCCACCCGGGATGAAGGTGATCTCATCGCCATAGGTTCTGTGATAACCGACCACTTGTTTGCGGATGGCGGCGTAATTCGCCCGCTCATCATGGAGCGCCAGCCAGGAGAAGGCCCAAGTTATCCTGGCGCCTGGAAACCCCTTGGTGACGGCGTCGCGAAATGCGGCGACGGTTTCCGGGGTGTGATCCCCCACCTCGTCTGAACCTTTGTTCACATCACGTGCGGCCTCGATCTGGTTCACACGGATCACCGTGTTCAAGGTCAGAAACCGGCCGCCCTTCACCTTGAACATGTCATTCGCGGTCAACTCGGCCGCGATCAACACACTGCCTGAAATCATCACGGTTAAAAATGTGATGATCCGATGGGCTTTCCGATTTATCAGGTCGTTCATGGTCCTTTCTTGGTGTTCTGTCGTGGAGCGCGGCGAGCTTCCATTTTTTCAACATTCCGGTGTTTCAGCTTTTCAAAAGATGCGGGGCCGCCGTTGCGCACCGGCGGCCCCTGGGTATCCCGGAGAAAAACCAATAACTCCGGAAAGGGTGTGGGAAAAGTGATGATTGTGGATTGTGGATT
>CAIQXC010000513.1 GCA_903875675.1 Akkermansiaceae bacterium | reverse complement strand
CGGAGACGGAATGTCCGACAGCACGGAGACCGCCAACGGCACCAATCCGTATGACGCCTCACCGACGCCAGTTTGAGAACCCCGCCACCTTGTGGATCAGGCAACCGGGGTTCTGGACGCTGCTGCCACAACCCTCCCATCAGCGCGAATTGATTGGGTGGCTGCCGTTGATGCTGAGCGGATACCGGAGGTGGCAAGCGCACTCCTCGCCACCGACGAGGTGGATCTCTATGAGCTGAGGCGCGTTGATGCTTGAAAACAGGATGTACCCGGCCACTGGAGCCTTGTACAGGTGCGCGGTGCCGTCGCTGCCAGTGTAGAAGGTTTCGTAGTCCCGGATCTCGGCGGCCGTGACAATGGGTGCGACGGGAGTGATGAATCGGTAGATTTGAGTGGCGGGTAAGTGATGCCATGGATCTCTCGTTTTCTCGGTAACCTCGACGGAAAATGCCGATGGGCCTCTGCGGGTGACAGCAACGCGGGTCACGGTGTCGGCGCAGCCCGTCAGGAAAACTGGAATCAGTCCAATAGCCAGAGAATGATGAGCCCGATGACCAGGATTCCCAACAAGCTTGCGCACCCCGATTGGCGCTTTTGCCTGGCGGCATATTCTTGGATGAGTTGCTGGGTGAAGCGGGACTTTACGGCTATTTGGTTTTGCCCAACAGGCGGGATTCATGACCGACAAACAGAGCACCGTTGATTGTCATGGTCAGTGTGCCTTTGTCACCGCGTCTTGTTATTTCAATCACCGAACCGCTGGGAATCACCGTTTCCTTGCCCGCTTCATTGAGCAGGCTTATCTCGTCGGTCGTGACTCGGGTCGCAGGCAAGGCCATGCCTTCAAAGGACGCGGAGTCTGGCAGTTCCTTGTGGGTTTGCGGCGGCGCTTCCTGGGATGGTGCAGGAACTCCGCGCAGAGGGGTCGGTGTTGGAGAAACAGCAGGCTCCTTCGCGGAATTTTCGACTTCAGGCTTTGGGCCAGCCCGCGGACCAGCCTTGGGCCGAGAATTTTGGCCCGTCGATGGCGATGACATTGGAGCCGCGCCGTCATTCCTCCTGGTCTGGAACACATCACGATTGGAGGATATCGCCGAGACGACGATGGCAAACAGAACGATCGCGAGGACGAGCGTACCCACTCCACCCGCAGGCCTTTGTGCGACCTCGCACAGTTCGCCGTTCGGACCGATGACCACGACTTTGAGGCGTTGTTTTGATGAGATGACCAGCGCGGCCAACACACCGGGCACCCAACCCAATGCAGTCAAAATACTGACGAGCAGAATGGAGCCGCAGCCTTTGTCGAGAACAGCAAGCGGAGGAAAAATCAGGCAGAGGATGACGCGGATGAGGCCCATGGGATTAATTTATGGGATTAATTTTGATATTTGGCTGCGGGCGGAGAGGATTGGGTTTGTCGGACTCACTTCACGGCACCTTGGTATGCGGTGCATTGGAAACCGGGATTTGATGTTCTATCAGCAGCCGCTCGATTTTGGCTGCCGTGGCTGCTGTCGCTTTCCTCTGGCCTTTTTCGATCTCGCTCCACCACTTGGAACAAAGGCCCGCTTTGCTTGCAGCTGCGACAATACCCATGCGCAGTCTGCGACGCAGAATGATCATCCGGTCGCACAGAAGCCCCGAGCGCGGATTGCATGGCGGAAACTTGGAAGGTGGCACCACTTTCCGTTTGAGCCGTTCCATTCCCCATCCCGTTTCCCTCATTACCAGGTAAAGTCCACTGCCGCCATTTTTCATGGTCCTGAGGGTGCCGTAGGTGAGGACCTTGCCCTCGCGTTCCAGCAGGTCCAGATCGTGATGAACATCGGCTTCGTCTCGGTACGTCGTCCGCGATACCACCCCGGCGGCGATGCCCTCCTTGGCCGCAAGCCCTTGCAGTGAGCCGTAATGGCGGATGACAATCCTCAGATTGGCCTTGTGATGATAGATGGCGTCGAGCCTTTCCACGCGTTCCCTCCCCTTGAGAGGTTCTAGAGCGCGGATGGCCAACACCACACCGGCCACCGCCTCGTTCGTGAAGCTGGCCCGCGGGTTGATTTTCTCATATTCCAGTCCGGCCGCCTGACTGGCCGCCTGCCGCGAAGGGAAAAATCGCCTTGCCGCCATCTGCAGGGGAACGGACATTTTCCGTTTCGGATTCTCCTGCTTGAGATTGGCGAAGTTGCGCAAGCCGTCGATGACCATCGTGCGTGTCCATTGTCGCTCCGGAGGATTGACCCGCAGCACCGCAGGGTCCAAGCCTGCCGCTTTCAGGGCAGCATCCCATGAGCCGAATCGCTTGAGAGCCTGTGCCTCCAGCGCCATCCCTACCTGGTGGATGTGCTCGTGATTCACAGGGATGCACTCCTCATGATGCAGCCGCAGGATCCAATCGATGACGTACTGGGGGCTCCACACCCGCTCCCAGTGCGCAATACCCGCTATCGGCCGCAGCCCGGTAAGGCCCGCCCTGTATGACTCCGATGTGGTCTCGTGATCTCGACCGAATTCCTGGAGGTATTCCTCACAAGTCATGCCGTGACAGATCTTCAGGTGTCTTACCAGGATCACGAATGACATGCCGCAGACGGCGCATTCCACCTGATCTTCGTAATCAAGCACGATCTTGTACGGGTCCACCCCCGCATCTATCAAGCTTCTGCGCCAGCCGCGCGGGGTCGGTCCGGCAAACGCCTGCTCCAGCAAATCCGGCCGTTCGCGCCGCACCGCGTGAATGTTGAGGGGCTGTCCGGTTGCCGCTTGCGAGCGGATCCATTGGGTGATGTCCATGGCGGGTCTGCGCCCGGCAGCTTGACGGCTTGGAGGATTGACTGCAAGCCTGGACAGCCTGGACGCAGCTTCGGGCACCAACTCCCGTTATTGAAGCAACCTCAGTGCCGGGCTTCCGTCGGCCATGACCAGACCCAGGCGTTGGCGCAAATAGCCTTCCAGCGCCTTGCGTGCATTGAAACTTCAAAAGCTGCCAGTCCATCAAAAAACAGAAGTTAGCCTATCTCAAATGCGGCTTTACATCGACCCTCCCGATCTTCTGAATGAGCCCACCCATGGCATCACTCCTGAGCTTGCAGCAGAACGTCTACGCCCCGGGTGCTCGTGTCTCGATCCGTGACGAGGAGTGGCTCATCCGGCGCATCGACCGGACGTCCTCCGGGGCCGCCGTCCTGGGAGTCGTCGGACTGTCCCCACTGGTCGAGGGCAAGGAGGCTCGTTTCATTGACTCCATCGAGCGCGAATCCGGAGAAATCGCCATCGTCGATCCCCGCAATACCAAAGCAGTCGGCGATGCCAGCCCACACTATTCTGAATCCCGCCTCGTGCTGGAGTCCCAAATCCGCGCCTCCACCCCTGAGAACCACATCCTCCACCTCGGCCACCGCGGGGCCATGGACGTTCTCCCATATCAGCTCGACCCAACCCTCCTTGCGCTCGCCCAACCCCGCCAGCGCCTCCTCATCGCCGATGCAGTCGGCCTCGGCAAAACCATTGAATGCGGCATCCTGCTCGCCGAACTGATCAAACGCGGCCGGGGACGCAGGATCCTGGTCGTCACCGTCAAAGCGATGCTGACCCAGTTCCAAAAGGAAATCTGGTCCCGCTTCGCGATTCCGCTGACCCGTCTTGATTCCGCCGGCCTCCAAAAAGTCCGCCACACCTGTTGGAGAAAGCCCTCTTCTCCAGCCCCGCCGCCTGCATTTCGACCGTCAGGGAACGCATCAAGCGCCTCGAAAAGAAAGACACCCCGGAAACTGCCGGCGACATCCGCGAATTGAAATCCCTCCTCGAAACCCTCTCGGAAATCTCCCCCGAGCACTTTTCGAAATACCAGCACCTCCTTTCCCTGCTCATGCAGAAATCCGAAAAATCCATCGGCTGGCATCCCAACGACGAAAGCGACCGTCTGGTCATCTTCACCGAGCGCATCGACACCCTGAAGTTCCTCCAGACCCAACTCCCGCTCGCCCTCAAGCTCAAGGAAAACCAAATCCGCATCCTGCACGGCGGCCTCAGCGACATCGAGCAACAGGATGCCGTTGAAGCATTCGGATCCGCCGACAGCCCGGTCAGGCTCATGATTGCCTCGGACGTCGCCTCCGAGGGCATCAACCTCCACCACCAATCCCACCGTCTCATCCACTTCGACATCCCTTGGTCGCTCCTCACCTTCCAACAGCGCAACGGCCGCGTGGACCGCTACGGCCAGGTCCATCAGCCGGAAATCTACTACCTCCTCACCGATAGCTCCCACGAGAAAATCCGTGGCGACCAGCGCATCTTGGAACTCCTCATCGAGCGCGATGCCGAGGTGCAAAAAAACATCGGCGACCCCTCAGAATTCACCGGCCTCCACACCGTCGAGGAAGAGGAACTCGCCATCGCCGCCGCCATCGAGTCCGACTCACCACCCGAGCAGGCCCTCGCCGAAACATTCTCCGCCACCGCGGCAGCCGATGATTGGTTCAACGCCTTCCTCAACGCCCAGCCGCCCCCCACTCCCGTCTCGCCTCAGAAATCCGCCGCGCCCACCTCCACCACACCAGCTTCCCTTTACCGCAGCGATTTCCACTGGGCCAAGGAAGGGTTCGAAACCCTCCGCGCCGCCGGCATTCCGCTGGAAGTCCACGCCGACGAAGCTTCCGGCCAAATCGACATCTCCCAGCCCGAAGAACTCCGCCTCCGCCTCAAGAAACAACTGGAGGAAATCTGCGCCAACACCTCAGGCCACCTCTCCCTCACCACCAACCGCAAGACGCTCAACCGCGAAATCATCCGCTGCCGCTCCGAAGAAGGCCTCTGGCCGCGTCTCCACCTGCTCTGGGAACTCCACCCCGCACTCCGCTGGATGCAGGACAAGCTCCTCTCCCGCTTCGGTCGCAACCAGGCGGCCTGCATCCATCTCCGCCACCTCGATCCCGGCGAGCGCATCGTTCTCGGCACCGGCATCATCCCCAACCGCAAGGGCCACCCGCTCATCCAGCGCTGGTATGGCGTCCGCTTCCTCGGCGGCAAACTCAAGGAAACCCTCACGCTCGAGGAAACCCTGCAACGCACGCGCTTCGCCGAAGACCACCCGAACCCCGCGACCTCCATCGACTTTGTCGCCGTCCAAAAACTCTTCACGGAAACTGTCGAGTGCCTGGCCATCCACCTGTCCGAGGCCCGCGACTCCTTCCGCCGCGACACCCAACCGGAACTCGACCGCCAACTCGCCAAACTCAGCGCCTTCCTCGAATCCCGACATCAGCAACTCGAACTCGAATTCGTGGAATCCATCGAAAAAGGACTCGCCTCCACCCGCGATTACAAGCGCCTGAAAAAGGAAGCCGACCAACGCGCCATCCAGAAAAAACACGACGATTACAAAACCTGGATCACCGAAACCATGGAAACCGAAGACAACCCCTCCATCCGCCTCTTCGCCGTCTTCGGAAATTTCGAGTCCTGAGCCGTATGCCATACCCATACTGCATTCGAAAAAGCCTTTAATTTCCAAGAATCTCCCCTCAAATGTGTGCTGTAAAATTAAATAATGGACGGGTTGCGTCCTTTTTTGCATACTTTAGCACGTCATGAACGACGATAAACGGGTTTCCGACCTCCTTGACGATTTCCAGCGGCGTGGCCTCTACGGCTTTGACCGCTCGAAAGTGGAGAACTCGTTGCCCGTTTCCACCGCAGCCGTTGGCAAAGCCCTGAAACGCCTCGCCGAAAAGGGCCGCGTCAAACGCATCCGCAAAGGCTTTCACGCCATTGTTCCCGTTGAATTTGCCGCGCAGGGTATTCCACCCTCCGATTGGTTCATCGACGATTTAATGCGTTCACTGGATCAGCCCTACTACCTCGGCCTGCTCAGTGCCGCCGCTCTCCACGGGGCAGCCCACCAGCAGGTCCAACAACTCCAGATCGTCGTCCCGAGGCAGGAGCGCCCCCTCGTTCTTCCGGGGCTTTCGATCCGCTTTTTCCGGAAACAGGATTTCGCCGCCACCCCGATCCAGTCCCGCAAGGGCCATTCCGGCATGCTTCCTGTGTCCACCCCGGAAGCTACCGCCTTCGACCTCGTGCGCTATGCCCGCCACATCGGCGGTCTGGATGCCGTCCTGACCGTCCTCTCTGAACTCGCGGAATCTATTGACCCCGCAAAGCTCGCCGCAGTCACCGCCTCGGAATCCGAAACCGCCCAAATCCAGCGCCTCGGCTGGCTGCTCGACCACCTTGGCCAAACCTCCCTCGCCGCCGCCCTTCACGCCGCCCTGCCAACATCCAAGCCCTTGCCAAGGGCAGCCCTCGACCCCGGCGCCCCACGCACCGGCCCCATCACCGGAAACCGCTGGCGGATTCTGGAAAACACCCAACCGGAGGCTGACCTGTGATTTCACCCGCCTACATCACCGAGTGGTCACAACAATGCCCGTGGACCTCGCCGGCCCAAGTGGAACAGGACCTCGTTCTTTCCCGTGGTTTGGTGGAAATCTATTCCGACCCCATTCTGAGGGAACGCCTCCTCTTCCGCGGTGGCACCGCCCTCCATAAAATCGTTCTTCAACCCGCCGCCCGCTACTCCGAAGACCTCGACTTCGTCCAACTTCGCGAGGAACCCATCGGCAGCACTCTGGACCTTCTCCGGCAACGGTTGAATCCATGGCTCGGCGAACCCAAGAGCGACATCGGTGCCCGCGGTGCCACGCTCACCTATCGTTTCGAATCCGAGTTACCACCAGTCATCCGGCTCCGCCTGAAAATCGAAATCAACACCCGCGAGCATCTTTGTCTTCTGCCCATCCAGCAAACCGAGTTCGTGGTCGATTCCCGCTGGTTCTCAGGTGAGGCCACCCTGCCCATCTACTCCACCACCGAACTCCTCGGGACCAAACTCCGCGCACTCTATCAACGCCGCAAAGGCCGCGATCTCTTCGACCTCTGGCATGCCCACCAAGCAGGCGTGCTCGATGCGCCAGCCGTCGCTGACACCTTCGCATCCTACATGAAGGCCGAGAATCATCCGGTCTCATCCGCAGAGTTCGCACTCAACCTCGCCGCCAAAATGAAACACTCAGGATTTCTATCAGACACGCCGCCGCTTCTCCGGTCCGGTGTGAACTTCGATCCCGCCGAGGCCTATGCCTGGATCACCCAAGAACTCGTCCGGTTAATTCCCCATGAATGAAATCAACCCACCCGAGCTTCGTCTCGCCTTTCTAACTGTCTTTCAAGTGTACTGACATGGACATTGAAACCTCCAGCGCTATCAAGTTCTTTTTCCCTAACCCATCTCTGGTTCAGGTGCTGTTCGAGGCTTTGGCTAATGCGCTTGATGCTGGCGCTGCTGAGGTGACCATTCGCATCAAAATTGACGGTTTTAGCGCCCCCGAAACTCTCCGCTTCACGATCACAGACAACGGCGGGGGATTCGACGACGCCAGCTTTGACCGCTTCTGCCGCCTTCTGAAGCCCCGCGACGCCGACCACAAGGGCCTTGGTCGACTCGTTTACCTCAACTACTTCGACCGCGTCGAGGTGGACAGCACTTGGGCCAACAAACGCCGGACCTTCCTCTTCTCCGAGCAGTTCAGAGGGGTGTCTCAGATCGAATCGTCCACTTCCCCGCGCCCACACATTACCAGACTCACATTTAGCCAGTTCAACGGGACGCGGATCAAATCTTACGACGACCTCAAGCCCGGCGCTCTGAAAGATCGGATCATCGAGCAGTTCCTTCCCACGCTGTACGATCTAAAGCGCCGGAGTGTGGATTTCCTCATCCGTCTGGAGCTGGAAACAGACGAGCAGAAAGACAAGAAGGATTTCTTCTCCACGGATGAATTGATTACCCCGGACGACCTGCCCAACCTCAAGTCCGTCCACATAGCTGACCCGACCCTTGATGCCTTCGACGGCATCGAGATGCTCTATCAGATTCGCTCCGGCATGGGACAGCGCCGGATCATGACGGCTGCCAGCATTGATGGTCGCACCATTCCTATCAACTTGATCCAACCAAATTCTATTCCCGCCGATCACTCGGTGTTGTGCCTGTTCTTCTCGAAACTCTTCTCCGGGACCGCCGATACTGCGCGCCAGAAGTTGGTGCTTCCCGACAATATCTCTGAATCCGATCTCCGCCGTGTGCTTCAGGGCGCACTGGGCAAGGTGCTCAGCGAAGAGATTGAGCAGATCGGGGAACGCAACGAGGAAACCAAGGAGAAGTTCGAAGATACTTTTCCTCATCTCCTCGGCTATTTCGATGAGGCCGCTGTCGGTTTGATCGACAAGGACGAGGCACTCGACACCGCCCAACGGCGTTTTTTCAAGGACCAGAAGGAAGTGCTACAGGCGAGGGAACTCGACGATGAGACCTACGAGAAATCCTTGGAGCTGTCCTCCCGGTCACTGACCGAATATATCCTCTATCGCGACTTGATCATCCGCCGCATGAAGGCGATGACCGCTGAAAACACCGAGGCGGAGATTCACAACCTCATTGTCCCTCGCTACCACGAGTTCAAGCAGGAGGGTTTGGTCGAAGGGATCTACCGCAACAACGCTTGGTTGCTCGATGACAAGTTCATGAGCTTCCAGACCATCCTCAGCGAGAAGCGGATGGACGAGGTCATCGACGCCATCCGCCTCTCCGACGACGGCATCGGAGACAGCGGTCGACCGGACATAGCCATGATCTTTTCCGCCGATCCGGCGGAGGTGCCTCAAGTCGATGTGGTCGTGGTCGAGATTAAGCGGCGGACCAATGACGAAAAAGAGAACACCAACGCTGTCAACCAACTGCTCGACCGCGCCCAGAAGCTTGTGGACCACTGCCCGAACATCCAGCGTATCTGGTACTATGCCGTGCTCGAAGTGGACGATGTGCTCGACCGCCGACTCCAACAGATGAAATGGGCACCACTCTTCTCCATCGGAAAGGTCTTCTATCAGGACTTCGAGACCCGGCGTCCTGACGGGCAGATCATTCCGACGCCATTATCGGAGACGCCGAGTGCCGGAATCACACCTTCCTGGAGATCCTGAAATCCGGGATGAAGGCCATGGGGAAGGTTGATGCTACCCACAGCAAGGTTGCCACCCCAGTCGAACATACCTGCGCAACCTGATTACTCCTACGGTTCCATGTCATCCTCCCTCCACGAATCCAAAGCAGCCGCTGATCTCTCAAAGTTGTTTTACGACTTTTTGCCTGGTTCCGGCGGACGTTCGTGGAAAGGGCATGTGACCTTCGAGACAATAGCTATTCGGTCAGGTGTTGGAGAGTTTTGGACCGGCGGCAGCAAGGAACCCGCAGTTGCCCGATTGCTAGAACAAACTCTGAAGCACCGCCGGGATCGCTTTGAAGAGTTGGTTTTATCAATTGTGGCTGAAGGCATCAAATATCGCAGGAGTAAAAAGAACGAAGTTTGCGAGGCTGAAGTTGTCGCCATCAATCGGGTCATCAAGGAAATCGGCTTCAAGTTCCCTGATCTCTGGGACCCTCGCTTTCTTGCATCATTGGGAAGAGACCCTACTCCATTGCCTGCTGAGCGCACTACGAGTCAATGCTATGCACCTGCACCATCCGGCGTAATCCAATCGGAATTGCCTTCCTTGCGCTCGGAGTTCTATCAATTGGTGGGCATGAGCGACAGGCAGGCGGCAGGCTTTGCCTTGGAAAAGCTCCTTAAACGACTTTTCGACCTATTCGACCTGAATCCACACGCTTCCTTCCGCCTGACAGGAGAGCAGATTGACGGAACCTTCGTGCTTGATCACGAGACCTACCTGCTGGAAGCCAAGTGGGAAACGAAACCTGTCAACGAAGCCGCATTGCTGGTGTTCCGTGGAAAGATCGAGGGCAAGTCGGGGTTCACACGGGGTCTCTTTCTTTCAATTAATGGTTTTAGCCCGGACGCCCTGACAGCGATCACCCGGGGCAAACAGCCCTCTTTCATTCTAGCAGACGGTTCCGATCTCAGCCCAGTTTTCGAGCAGGCGATTCGGTTCGATGACTTGCTCCGACATAAAGTGAGGAATCTTGCGGAAACGGGAGAGATGCTCACGCGTGCAAAACCATTTTAATTTTACCCCGTCCATGCTCACCAACCACCACGAATACTACTCCGCCCACTACTTCGCCGAGTTACTCTCCGGCGACCTGAAGGAGACGCTCGACCGGTGGAGGGCGCTTGCCGACGCCCATCCTGATTCCGAAGACCACCGCGAGCCACCCGCCCGCCTGCGCTCGCTTGCCCAATCCTACTTCCGCTCTCTGGAAAAACTTCGCCGAGCCCCCGATTCCCTCGCCGAAATTCAACGCGACTTCCTAACATCACTTCTTCTCGTCCTCGGCTACACCCTCGCTCCATCCTGGCGTGCTCTCGGCCACGGCTCTGCCGCCGTCCGCATCCCGCTCATCGGGGAAGTCACCACCCAATCCGGCGCACCCGCCCTTTGGCTCATCGAAACCCTGCCTGATGGCACCTCCGATGACGAACTCACTACCGACCCGCTGGCCCTCAGCCCCCAGCCGTCCCAATACACCGGCGACCCGCAAAACACCAACCCCCAACTCCCAGGGAGGCCCCTGGCGGGGCAAAGGATGAAGGATGAAGGCAAAAGGATGAAGGATGAAGATGAACAAGCCGTGTCGTCTTCCCTTCATCCTTCAACCTTCATCCCTCAACCTTTGCCGTCTTCCCTTCATCCTTCATCCCTCAACCTTCAACCTTTGCCGTCTTCCCTTCATCCTTCATCCTTCATCCCTCAACCTTCAACCTTCCTCTTCTTGGGAGGAAATCCTTTCCCAAAGGATTTTCTCCCAAGAAGAGCCCCCGCGTTGGGTCATCTTCCTCTCCTTCGGCCAGATCGTCCTCTGCGACCGCATGAAGTGGGCCGAGCGCCGTTTCCTCTCCTGCGACCTCCGCGAACTCTTCAATCGCCGCGACGACCCGTCCCTCATCCGCGCCACCGCCGCCCTGCTCCACCGGGACTCCACCTGTCCCGAAGACGGACTCTCGCTGCTGGATGGTCTCGACGAATCCTCCCACAAGCACGCCTTCGCCGTCTCCGAAACGCTCAAGCTCGCCGTTGTTGTAACGCTCCGCGCTAATCACGGGAAATCGGGGGCGTTGGATTTCGCAATAATCTCGTGGTTGTCGTAACGGGGACCGTTGGTAAGGCGGTGGTATCCCGCATGGCAGGCCGCCGGAGCGTAGGGCTTTGAGCCGGGAGG
>CAIQXC010000512.1 GCA_903875675.1 Akkermansiaceae bacterium | reverse complement strand
CCATGCTCGCCGCTGTGGCAATGATGCCATTTCTACCCATGATTCAGGTGCTGGCTGCCGATGCGCCGCCAGCGGCACCAGCCAGTGTGATCGATGTGAAGGTGCCTCCGGTCTGGCTCAAGCAGGATGGCAGGCCGGTTCAGCCGGTTAGGGTGACGGTGCAGCACAGCGGCAGCGAAGGTGAAGCGACCTTGCTAGTGGATGGGGTGGAGGCCGCGAAGATGTTGTTGAAAGCCGGTGAGCAAGGGATTGAGTTAAAATTACCGGCTAGCGAAGAATCCCGCAAGCTCGAGTTACGGGTCATGTCCGCTGGCAAGGAGCTGGCAGCCACCACTCTTGAACTCAAACCACCGCGCATCCGGGACCTGTGGATCGTGCCGCACTCGCATGTGGATATTGGCTACACCCACCGCCAGGACGAAGTGGCAAAATTGCAAATCGCCAATTTGCAAACGGCGATGAAGCTCGCCAAAGCCAGCGCAGGCAACCCGCCCGGCCTGCGATTCAAGTGGAATCCGGAAGCCGTGTGGTCGCTCGATAAATATTTCCAGAGCGCCACCCCGGAGCAGCGAACTCAATTGCTAGAGGCGGTGCGCCGAGGCGAGGTGGGTGTGGACGGTCTCTACGGAAATATGCTAACCGGGCTGTGCCGCCCCGAGGAATTGGCCCAATGCCTGGCCATCGGAGCCCAGATGTCCAACCTAACCGGCGTACCGCTCTCCACCGCATCGATTTGCGACGTGCCGGGATACACATGGGGCATCGTGCCGATGATGGCGCAGGCGGGAGTGAAGTACTTTGCCATCGGGCCAAATTTTGGCGACCGGGTGGGCAACATTCACCACTGGGACGACAAGCCGTTTTATTGGAAATCACAAAGTGGCAACGAGCGGGTGCTGTGCTGGGTGGTGGATAACTATCATCACTTGGGGGATCTGGAGAATTGCGTCCTTGAGCAAGTGGCCCGCCTAGAGCGCAACGCGTTTCCGTACACATCATCATTCATCTTTTGGGTCGGCAGCTGGCCGGGCGGGGGTGTCGATAACGCCCCGCCTGATGAAAAGATTGTCGAGAAAGCCATCGCATGGAATGCCAAGTATGCCGCGCCCAAAGTGAGTATTGGTCTGACCCGCGAGTTTTTCGGCGAGTTCGAACGGAAGCACGGTGCCAGTCTGCCTGAGTTTGCAGGCGACCTAACACCCTACTGGGAAGACGGCGCGGGTTCCACGTCACGCGAGACCGGCGCGAACCGCCGCAATGGCGAGCGCCTGGTGCAGGCTGGCACCCTTTTTGCCATGCGCGATCCACACGGCTATCCCGCCGCCAAATTCCAAGAGGCGTGGAAAAACGTACTGCTTTACAGTGAACACACATGGGGTGCGCATTGCAGTATTTCGGAGCCGGATTCCTCATTTACGAAGGACCAGTGGGACGTCAAACGTGGCTTTGCGGTGGACGCCGAGGCTCAATCCGAAGACCTACTCGAGACCGCATTGTCGCCCGACAAACGCCCCAACGAGATCGATGTCTATAACACCACCCAGTGGGAACGCACGGACCTCGCCGTCATTTCCCGCAAGTTGCCGGACGATATCGGGGTGTACGAAAATGACCAACCTCTCCTCTGCCAGCGGCTTGACAACGGCTTGCTGGCCTTCCTGGCGAGGAACGTGCCGCCCTTCGGTGCCAAGCGCTATCGGCTCGGCCCAAAACCCGCGGGGCAACCCGTCGGCGGCGCGGTGGCGACCGGAACGACCTTGCAGACGCGGCTCCTGAAGGTGGAAGTGGATCCGACCAGCGGTGCGATCAAGAGCCTGCACCTGGCCGGCCAGGACCACGACTATGTGGATGCCAAGGCAGCGGTGGCGCTCAACGACTATCGTTACGTGTTAGGCACGGATGCCAAGGGTGCCCAAACCAATAGTCCGGTGCGCATCACCGTGCTGGAGAATGGTCCGTTAGTCGCCTCGCTAGAGATTCTTTCCGAGGCACCCGGCTGTAAATCGCTGGACAGGATCATCCGCGTGGTGGACGGCCTGGACCGCGTGGAAATCGTCAACCTTCTTGATCGCAAATCCGTGCGGGAAAAGGACGGGGTGCATTTCGGCTTCGGTTTCAACGTCCCTGGCGGCACCATTCGGATGGAGACGCCGTGGGCGGTGGTGCGGCCCAATTTGGATCAATTGCCCGGCTCATGTCGCAATTGGTTCACCGTCCAGCGCTGGGTCGATGTCTCCAACGCGGATTGCGGCATCACTTGGGCACCGCTCGATGCACCACTGATGGAGATTGGCGGCCTAACCGCAAATTTGCTCGGCAGCGTCAAGCGCGAGGAATGGATGACCACCGCGCTGGAATCGCAGACCCTCTATTCCTGGGCGCAGAACAACCATTGGCACACGAATTACAAGATAGACCAACCCGGTGCCACCACTTTCCGCTACATGCTGCGGCCGCACTGCGGTGGCTACGCGGCGGGCGACTCCGCGAGGTTCGGTCTTGAAACCACGCGTCCATTGTTAGTATCGGCGGCCAGCGGCCCGCAAGTGCCTGCTTCGCTTTTCACCATTTCCCCGCCAGGTGTGCTGGTTGAAACCGTCAAGGTCAGTGAGGACGGCAAAGCACTCATTCTGCGCTTGTTCGGCATCTCCGGTCAGCCCGAGTCCGCCACCCTCAAGTGGGGCACCGTCCAACCCACCGAGATCCGGCTGACTGACCTAACTGAAAAACCGCTAACCCCGGTGAGCGGGTCCATTGCCGTGCCTGCTTATGGGGTTGTGCAAGTGCGGGCGGAGTTGCCATAGCAAAACGGCAGGCTTGAGGCTCGGCGCTGGACTCCCCTGCCCTACTCGGGAGCCGCCTGCTCCTTGGCGGCCTTTTCCTTGGCTTCTTTATCGGCCTTGGCCTTGGCTTCCTTGGCGGCTTGGGCGGCGAGTTTCTTGTCTTCGTCGGCCTTGCGGCGGGCGGCCACCTCCGCCGCTTGGAGCGGGCGGAGTTGGGCGTGATAGTCGGTTGAGCGTGCCAAGCGTTGCTTGTTGAACAACAGGCCGCCAAAGCGATCTGAGGTGCTCAACTCATATTCGCCATCCATATAGATCGAGTCAAACGGGCAGACTTCGGCGCAAATCCCGCAGTTCATGCAGACGGACACGTCGATATCAAATACCTTGGGGCGCTTGAGCGACTTGCCATTCTCATCGCGGTCTAACACGATGTAGATGCACTGAGGCGGGCATTCATTCTCACAAATCGAGCAGGCCGTGCAGCGCAGCCCGGCCATAGCGTCGCTGCCATCATAGACCAGGAAGGGGAAATTTCGGAAGTTAGGGCTGATGGTGGCACGCTCCTCAGGATACTGGACAGTGGTCATCCGATCCTTGCGGTAGTAGCTTTGGATCATGTTGGTGGCCGTCACGGCCAAGCCCTTGAGCAAACCGATGCCGGGCAGCGTCCAGGGAGCCGTGGGCGGCGGGCCGGATGGGCGGGAGGTAGTTGCGGGATGTTCCATGGAATGATTATCTATCAACTTCCCCCAACACGATATCGACGCTGCCGAGGATGAGGACGACGTCGGCGAGATCGAGTCCCAAGCACATATCTTCGAGCAATGTCAGATTGATGAAACTCGGCGGGCGGATGCGGTAGCGGAAAGGGTTGGCCGTGCCGTTGCTGATGAGGTGGAATCCGAGTTCGCCTTTGGGGCTCTCGATGCGGGCGTATGCCTCGCCCACCGGCGGCTTGAAGTTGCGAATCTTCGCCTT
>CAIQXC010000511.1 GCA_903875675.1 Akkermansiaceae bacterium | reverse complement strand
GCCGACCACCAGCCAGCAGTGGCGCGAACCATCGTTTTGAGTGGCGCAAGCAGCTCCGTCCCGGGGGCCATCTTGTGCCTAGCCAGAAAACTTCCCGATGGCCGCGCCGACCGCCAGCCAGCAGCGGCGCGAACCATCGTTTTGAGTGGCGCAAGCGGCTCCGTCCCAGGAGTCATCTTGTGCCTAGCTAGAAAATGCTGGCAGCCGCCTCTGAGCGCTGCCGTCAGCCAATCCACCACAGATCCCGCCGCATCGCCAACACCACCCGCCATCGGGCGGTCGGCGTCAAGGATCAGAGTGCTTGGGGTAGTGGACATCTTCGTCAAAAAAATATCGGTTGCTTAGTTAGGGTTAGAAAATGCCCAGATCGTCGTGCTGGTTCATCTCGAGTTCTTCCGAGCGTTCAAAATGGACGCGGTTCCAGACCTCGTAGTGCCCGTGACGGCCCACCAGCATGATCTCGCTGTCCGGCTTGATCTCTGCCCGCTCACTTAAATCTTTCGGAATAAGCATTTTTCCCTGTTCATTGATGCTCACTTCGCGGCATAACATGGCCAGCCGCCCTTTCAATTGGCGCTTCGTCGCCTCGTCCTTGTCACTCTTTTCTACAATCTCCACCCGCTCCATGTACCCCTGTCGCGTCAGTACCTTCAGCATCGGCATCTCGTTGGTCCGTGAGTATAACAAATACAACGGCTCCCCGTTCTCAGTTCGCCACGCCGGCGGCACCGCGAACCGGTACTTCGGATCGACGGCGTAGGGCTTGAATCCCAAATATGGCGGATCTGTGGTGCTCACGTACAAAATAAGTAACTCTCGTGCACTTAGATACACAAAAAGGCGCTACCCGCACAACATAAAAATGCAGGCCGTTTGATAATTTTTTTAGGCATTGATAATGAGTGACTTACGTCAGTGTATCGAGGGTTCGCTCGATGGATGAAATGTCAGAATTGGATTTTTTATGTTTTTTTATGATTTTTTTACGAGTTTCAAATTGGCTTGGGCCGGTCATTTTTGACTCATTCGGATGGATTTTTCGGGTGTTGTAGGACGCGAATTGTTATTGACCGGTCCGGCGCTGCCTCCCACCCTGCCGGGCATGCGCCATTTAGCCTTGTTTTTTATTGCCTCAGCCACATTCGCTTCGGCCGGACTGGATCCGGCCCGCCTCAGCGCAGCCGGCGACAATGCCCCGGTTCTGCGTGCCTTTGCCGAGGAGGCTGCGAAGGCATTTGGAGATGCTGGAGGCAAGGCGGCCGAGTTTCTAGTTGCCGGGATGCCCGCTGGCGACTTGCGTTCCCTCAGCAAGGATTTTTTGGCGGAAAATCTGCGGCTGGCAATGCAAACCCGCGATGCCTACCCGTGGTCCAAACAGGTGCCCGAGGCGCTGTTTCTGGATTGCGTGCTGCCCTACGCCCAACTCGACGAACCGCGCGACCCGTGGCGTGCCAAGTTTCATGACCAATGCGCTGCCATCGTCAAAGATTGCAAAACCGCCACCGAAGCCGTGCAGGCGATCAACCGCACGCTCTACAAGCAAATCAACGTGAAATACAGCACCCAGCGCAAGCGGGCCAACCAAAGTCCCAAGGAATCCATCGAGCAAGGCCTGGCCAGTTGCACCGGGCTCTCCATCATCCTCGCCGACGCCTGCCGAAGTGTCGGCATTCCCGCCCGCGTCGCCGGTACCGCCCTCTGGACCAACAAAAGCGGCAACCACACATGGGTCGAGATCTGGGACGGCGACTGGCATTTCACCGGTGCCGCCGAACCCAGCCCCGATGGCCTCGATCGCGGCTGGTTCAATGGCAATGCTTCCAAGGCCGTGGCCGACGATCCGACCTATGCGATCTGGGCTAACATGTGGGCACCCACCAAGGACCATTATCCGTTGGTTTGGAATCTAGCCGATCACTCGGTCCCCGCCGTCAACGTCACCGACCGCTACACCGGCGGGGCCAAGAACAAGGCTCCCGCCGATGACGCCAAACCCGCCGCCACCACCGTCCATCTGCGGGTGGTCGAGCACGACGGCCAGCGCGTCGCGGCCCGCGTCGAGTTGTTGGACCAGGCCGGCAAATTCCTTCACGCCGTCACCACCAAGGCCGGCACCACGGATTATAACGACATGCCGGCCTTCGAATTGCAGCCCGCCACCGAGTTTGTTCTGCGCGTCGTCTGCGATGGCCAGGCCCGCGACGTCCCCCTGCCAGCCAGGCCGGCCGGCGATCGCATCATCGACCTCATCTGGCTGGACGGCAAACCAGTGGACGCCACTCCGGGCCTGCTCGCCCTGCGCAAATGGCTGTGCCTGCCCGCTGCCGACACACTGCCAGCCATCCCCCCCGCCGCCCTCACCAAAGCCGAAGCCGAGGCCGCCCTCGCTTTGGTTTGGGACCAATGGCGCACTCAGCTGGCACCGGCCCGCATGGCCGATTTGAAGGACAACGTCATCACCATCGGTGACAAAAGCATGCGTTTGCTCATCCGCGTGTTCGGCACGCCACCTGCTGACGGCCGCAGTTTGTGGATATCCATGCACGGCGGCGGTGGCGCTCCCGCCGCAGTCAACGACCAGCAGTGGCAAAATCAAATCCGTCTCTACCAACCCGCCGAGGGCCTCTACATCGCCCCGCGTGCTCCCACCAACACCTGGAACATGTGGCATGAGGGCCACATCGACGACCTCTTCGACCGCCTCATCGAAGACGGCGTGCTTCTCGCTGGTGTGAACCCGGATAAGATCTATCTGATGGGTTACTCGGCCGGCGGCGACGGCGTCTATCAAATTGCGCCGCGCATGGCCGACCGATTTGCCGCCGCCTCGATGATGGCTGGCCACCCGGGCAATGCCTCGCCCCTAAGCCTGCGCAACCTGCCCTTTGCGATTTTTGCCGGCGGCGAGGATGCCGCCTATAACCGCAACAAGATCGCCGCCGAGTGGGGGGGCAAGCTCGATGTCCTCGAAAAAGCGGATCCCGGTGCCTACATTCACCGCCTCAATGTCTACCCCGGCCTCCCCCACTGGATGGATGGCAAGGACGCCGAAGCCGTGCCGTGGATGGCCAAATTCACCCGCAACCCGTGGCCTAAGAAAATCGTCTGGTGCCAAAACGGCCGCACCCATGACCGCTTCTTCTGGCTGGCCCTGCCCGCCGGCGTCGCCAAGGGCGGCATGACCCTCAGCGCCACCGCCGAAAATAACGTCATCACCCTCGACGCACCCGATGTCACCCAGCTGACGCTTCGCCTCAGCGACCGCCTAGTCGATCTGGACCAACCCATCAAGGTGCTGCTCAACGGGAAATCCGTCTTCGAGGGCAAGGTGACCCGCCAAGCTGACGCCATCCTCAAGTCCCTCCAACAGCGATCTGACCCCAACAGCGCCGCCACCGCCTTGCTAGATATCAAAAGCTGACAATGTCAGTTTTCTACTTGCCGAAAGCCGTATGCGTGTCATGTTCTTCGCGTGGCAACTGCCGGAGCTGAATTCAAAAGGCGTGTCAAATTCCAAGGGCTCACCTACACTGAGATCGAGAATGGCTCGGGAGTCGATGTCAGCGCAGATGTCAGCGTGGCTGGCTTGGGTCGGGAGTTAGGTGGGGATCATGCACTCCATGGACTTCGGGATCTGGCCTTGTGTGCGGCTGACGGCCTTCAGGGGATCTTCGCTCGCGATGAATGGTGGGATTTCACAGCCAATCTCCCCGCGCTTCGTCGTGTTACGCAGATCGCGGCTTGAACATTTACGACCTATTGCCAATGGAACACGCTCTCCAAAAATTGACCCACGAATTCTCGGTGAAAAGCTCAAGAACGCCCGCACCGACCGTGGATTAACTCAAAATGACGCCGCAGACCATCTCGGTGTTGCTCGCACCACGCTCGTTGCCATAGAAAAGGGTGACCGACGGATCACGGCGAAGGAACTCGTAATGCTGGCCTCTCTGTATGGACGACTGCTGTCGGATTGGCTGAGTAAAAAACCTGCATCCGTTCCGCTACAGGATGATGGCCCGGAATGCCTACGATGCGGCCGACAGCGACATGACGGAGGCGGAAGTCGCCGCCCTTTTCCGCATGGACCGGGTGGAGGTAAGGGACGAACTCGAAGTACTCCGCTACCAAGCCGATGGACAGAGTGATGATGGATTCGAACGAATCGATCTCGATCCTAATCAACTGCTACTCGCGGTCTGATTTCGCGGGAAGCTAACCATGGGAATGATTCTCATCACCGATGCCTCCGTGCTGATCAATTTCGCCGCCTCCGGGGTAGCGGGGAGATTCTTACAGGTTGCGGAATGAAATTCAAAGTTTGCCCAGTGGGGCACCGACATTCCAGCTGGCTCAGGTTAAGCGGGCATGGCTGAACAGAAAGGTTGGATTCTGGCGCGAATCAATGGCAGTCATCATGGGTTCACCAAGAAAGGTCGGATTGAACGCGTGGTGATTCCAATTCAGGGCAGTCGAATCTTGAAGATCGGTTCGGTCAAGTCTTCAAGGATTCTTGTGCGGCTCCTGAGCTTGAAGGGAATTCAGGGGATTGAACTTGCTCGACTCTGTGGCGCATTTGAGAACGAACACTGAGTTATGAGGATTGGAGGATGACGCCGAGGGGCTTGTCCATCAGGTGGAGGTGCAGGCCAGATAGGGCATCTGTTGGCGGGGCTACGACGGGGGTAGTTCGAACTTGGGGATTTCGTGTGGGCGAGGACGCCCACACTCCTTGAAGGGATGCCCCGCCGCCATGGGTAGTGCTATGGAAGACAAAGCAAAATTTTTCAAGGCTTTGGCCTCATAATACGTTTCATGCGTCATCAGAGTGGACAAAGACAGCATATGCTGGGTGGCTGTCCGATCGTGACTTTCTTCTTCAACAATTGGAAGCTAGCAATTGGCGACCTTTAGATTTTGTTCAAAATTTGCTCCAAGAGGAGATCGGTCATCCTGTACTGCCATCCCCTTGCTAGAAATCAAGGGGTGATCCGCCAAGCGACTCGTGGAGTGTTAGGTAACGTTCCTGCCTATTTCTCTGTTGACGGCCCGTGTCACTGGTTTTACCCTTCGGCTATGACAAAATACCTGACAATCGCGTGTCTAACACTGATGAGTCTGGCGATCCCGGTGCTTTCATCCGCCGCACCAAGCACGGAAGTCGCGGCTCAGGCGGTCAATGCGCTGGGCCTCGACCTAATGGCCAAGGGCACCGCAGCGAACGCCAACGCTCTCCTGTCGCCTTATTCAATCCAGGCTGCGCTGGCAATGACCTATGGCGGAGCGGCGGGAGACACGCGCAGCGAAATGGCCAGGGTGTTGCACTATCCGGCGGACGAGGCACTTTTGCATCAGGCGTTTGGAGCGATGGCACAAGCTCTTGATGAGGTGGCCAAGACGAGTGCGCAACAGGCGGAGCATGCCAAGAAATTTGGGGGTTCGGCCGAGCCGGTGGTGCTGACGGTTGCTAACCGGTTGTTTGGCCAACAGGGATATGAGTTTCGGCAGCCGTTTCTTGATTTGATCAAGGGAAGCTACGCTGCGCCCTTGCAAGCGATGGACTTTGTCGCCAAGGCTGAGCATGAACGGCTCGCCATCAACGCCTGGGTTGAGGAACAAACCCGCAAGCGCATTCGCGACTTGATTCCATCCGGTGGCTTGGACCGAGAGACCCGCTTGGTGCTGGTTAACGCCATTTATATGAAAGCACCGTGGAGCGAACCCTTCCACGATACATCCACCCAGCCGCTGCCGTTCGCGGTCAAGGGCACAGGTGCCCAGAAGGTGCCCACGATGCACCGGTTGGGAAACATCGGTTATGCCAAGCGCGACGCCTATCAGGTGGTTACCTTGGCCTACACCGGCGGCGGCCTGCAGTTGCTCGTTTTGCTTCCCGATGCCAAGGACGGGCTGGCGGCGCTGGAGGCGAAACTCACGCCGGATGCCCTGCGAGGTTGCGCCAAGCCCGGCACCGCCGAGGTGGATCTCTACCTGCCCAAATTCAAGCTGGAACCGCCGGTTCTTAGGATGAGCGAGGTGCTTCGCAAGCTGGGCATGCTGACGGCCTTTGACGTTCCGCACGGCACGGCCAATTTCGATCGCATGGCACCGCGCAAAC
The DNA here is from genome assembly GCA_903875675.1 of Akkermansiaceae bacterium. Classification (GTDB taxonomy): domain Bacteria; phylum Verrucomicrobiota; class Verrucomicrobiia; order Verrucomicrobiales; family Akkermansiaceae; genus Luteolibacter. Next base: position 12,618 of record CAIQXC010000511.1, on the reverse strand, counting down.
CTAACGATTATCTATATATCTCCGAGGTGTTCCACAAGACGTTTATTGCGCTCGATGAAAAGGGCACTGAGGCTGCCGCTGCCACCGCAGTGGCAATGGCCAAGGCGGCCGCCATCATGTTGGACAAGCCCAAGCCGATTGAGGTGCATGTGGATCGGCCCTTCCTGTTTGCCATCCAACACGTCGCCAGTGGTGCGTGCCTGTTTCTGGGCCGCATCACCGACCCTCGCTAGGCGCCGGAATCGGAGGACGGCCCATGAAAATGTTAAGAATTGGTAAATTTCCGCGACCTCTGTGACGGGTTGCGGTTCATCGCGTTCGTAACCTACCCACCCATGCGCCCAAGTCTCCTATTTTTCGCCATGCTCATCCATCCAACCCGTCGCCTTGCCTATCAAGCCCACAGCTACGCCCGCTGACCGGCCTGCACCCTCGCTCGTCGCTCCTCCCGTCGCTCCACCTAGCGGCCCGCCGCCAGTCATTCCTAACGGCGGACCCGACCACACCCTGCCGGTTTCACCGATCATCAACGCACTGGATACCAACCACGACGGCATCATTGATGCTTGTGAACTCGCCCACGCCGTTGAGGCTCTCAAGTCCCTTGACAAGAACCATGATGGCAAGCTCACTCCCGATGAGTACCGCCCGCAGTTAGGCCGCGGAGGCCCTGCCGCGCCTTGATCCCGGGGCTCAAAGATCTGCACTCCGGAGGAACTTAACGAAAGTAATCACCATGAAGCCGACCCCACCTCAAACTGACCTATCAACACCAACACGTCGTTCGTTTCTCAAGCAGGCGGCGGCTGCCGTCACCTTGTCACCGTTCATCCTGCCCTCGCGAATCCGGGCGGCGGAGACTGGGCCTAACGGCTTCATAAACATGGCCTTCATCGGAATGGGGCTACAGAACCGTTCACTCCTCGGCAATTTCCTCTCGCAGAAGGTCAAGGTTGTGGCGGTTTGTGATGTGGACACCACCCGCCGCGAGCATGCTCTCAAGATCGTGACGGAATTTCACGCCGGACATCCCGAGAGGGGTGCCTTTGGCTGCAAGAGTTACTCTGACTTCCGCGATATCATCGCCCGCAAGGATATCGATGCCGTGTGTATTGCCACGCCGGACCACTGGCATGCGATCATCACTCTCGCCGCATTGGAGGCGGGCAAGGATGTGTACTGCGAGAAACCGCTGACCCATAACATCCATGAAGCGCTCGAGGTGATGGCCGCCGTCAAGCGCCACCAGCGGGTTCTGCAAACCGGCTCCATGCAGCGCTCGATGAGCGAGTTCCGCATCGCCTGTGAACTCGTCCGCAACGGCGTCATCGGCAAACTCGAACGCATCACTTGCAAAGTCGGCGACCCCAGCCGCCCCTATAATCTGCCCGAGGAGCCGATGGAACCAGGATTGGATTGGGACCGTTGGATAGGCCCTGCACCCATGCGTCCCTATAACTCCGCGCTCTGCCCACGCGGCGTTTTCAATGGCTATCCCGCCTGGCGCTCGTATGCGGAATTCGGTGGCGGTGCCGTGTGCGACTTCGGCGCCCATCACTTGGATATCGCGCAGTGGGGGCTGGACATGGACGAAAGCGGCCCGGTCGAAGTGCGGCCACCCGCCCAGGCCGAGGCCCTCAGCGGTGCAGTCATGGTCTATGCCAACGGCGTTACCGTCACCCAAACGGGCGGCGGTAACGGCATGCGCTTTGGTGGCTTGCGCTTTTACGGCACGGACGGCGAGGTGGAGGTGGACCGCGGCAGTTTCGAGTTGGTGCGCGGGAAGGAAACCATGATTCAGGCGGCCCGCGCAGAAAAGGAATTTCTAAACGATGCAAAAATCCGCCTTTATCACAGCAAATCCCATTACGAGGATTTTCTGGAGCGCGTCGCGGATCGCAAGCGCCCGGTTGCCAGTGAAGTCGAAGGTGCTCACACCGCTATCTGTTGCCACCTGATGAACCTCGCCTATGCCCATCGCCAAACTATCAAGTGGGATCCCGGCAACCTCTCATTTGCCGACCCCTCGTGCGACGCCGCATGGCTCACCCGTGACTATCGCGCCCCGTGGAAAGCGTGACCGGTGTTTCGGTGGGTCAGTGAGAGAGAAAGTATCAGTCGCTACGCACCGAGCTTTCTCACTTCTCTTACTGAAACACCGAGCCGCGCAGCGGCCACCGAAACACCGAAACACCGAAACACCGAGCCGCGCAGCGTCACTTGCCGGGGAGCAGGGCGCTGCCGCTGGCGACTCGCCCGATCAAGCTCGGGTGGTGTTTTGTCTGGCTGATCAGCCAGGCGCGGAGAGCAGCGGGTTGGCGATCGCCGGTTTCCGCTGCGTGGCGTGCCAGGGCACCGGCGACGGATGCGGCGGCTTGCGAAGTGCCGCTGCGCGACTCGTTGCCGCCACTCGCGGCGGCGGCGGGCACGGCCAGGCCGGGGGCAGCAAGAAGTACGCTGGTGGGGCCGTAGTCGGAGGTTGCTAGCAATTGGCCATCGCTGCCGCAGGCGGCCACGGCGATCAGGCCGGGTCCGTGAAACGAGGCGGGGAACAGGCCGAGGGCGTTCGGCAGGGTATCGATATCGACGCTTTGGTTGCCGGCGGCGCAGACGCAGGTGGTGTCATGGCTGAGGAGTTGGCCGAAGGCTTGTTTCAATTTGAGGAAGGCGAGATCGTCCTTGGGACTGCGGCGGTATTCGAAGGCGCACAGCACCACTGGAATGTCCCAGCCGAGGTCACACATGGCGCTCACGGCTTCCACGGCAGCGGTGACGTCTTCTAAGCGCTGGTGCTTGTCGCCGCTGCGTAACATCACCAGTCGCACCGTGGCGCAGGCGGCACCACCGCGGGCCAGAGCGTCGGCGATCACGCCAGCCACATGCGTGCCGTGGCCGGAAGGATCGCGGAGGCGGGGGCTGTGGGTAAGAAAATCCCAGCCGGGCCATGGGCCGTCGCCGCCAGCGCTCAGGCCCGTCGGCAGGCGCTTGGCTACTTCGCTTGCGGTCAGCCAGCGGTCGTGGAACGCCGGATGATCTGGGGCGACGCCACTGTCGATGATCACCACCACCGGTGGGCCGACCCGGCGCGGCTCTTGGGCGTGGGCCACTCCGAGCCCGGCGAACACCAGCAATGCCAGCGCCAACCCTCTGGAACACGTGAGCCACTTTCGATGCATCCACAGCCATCATTGCCGCAGAGTTCGGCCCACGCAAGCCACATTTCGTAGCCAATGCGTGAGAAAAATGGGAAATGACCCCTGCAAGAAATGCAGGGCCTTTCAAAAAAAGTGGTGCATATTTTGCTTTTTGCTGGTCATCCCGTGAAATAACGGTATGCAGACCAGGGTCAGACAAATTCAATAGACGACGGTCCTATGAAGACGATTTTTTCTTTTTTAACGGGTTTTGTGTTACTGCTGTCAGGGAGGGCGAGCGGTCAGCAATTGCTGAATTTGCAGGAATCACCGCCGGCCAGCGGGTTGTTTACGGCGCGAGTGGATGATGCATACAGCGGCACCGGACTGGGCAATGGCAAGGGGTGGATTTTCAATGCGGAGGCGAATGATCGGGTTGTGTTTGTGGTGGGCACCGAGGTTCGGGCCAACAGTTATCCTGTGTTGCGCGTGACCAATGCGGGTGGGGGGGTAATTGCTGAGGTGAGCGGATCGGCGGACGGACGCTGTGTGTTGAATGGCTTGGTGCTGGCCAGTCCCGGGGTCTATCAGGTCGCTGTGTACAGCAATAACACGGCCTCGGCGTTCACAATGCAGGGGCTGTTGGGGCGCGGGATTGATCTGGAGGGCGAACCCAATGATCTGCCGGTGCAGGCCAATCCACTGACGGCGACGATGCAGGCCGGGGGGTTCCGTGCTGGGGTGGCAGGTATTTTGGATGGGAATGTGGATTGGTACGATCTGGGTGTGCTGAGTGCTGGCAATGGAGTGAATTTGTCGCTGCAGACGCCGACGGGTTCGACGTTGGCAGGCGCGGCCACCGGGGTGGAATTGTACAAGGATGATGAGACCAGTCCGCTCGCCCGCGCCATGGGTGGAGCCTTGGTGCAAACGCTGGCGGCGAGCGGTCACTATCGGATGGCGGTTCGCATGCCGGGGCTGGATGGTGGCAACCTGCACTTTGCCGGTGGCCAATCGGTGGATCTGGGCAATCCGGTGGCACTCCAGCTGACGGATAGCCAGACGATCGAGTTTTGGATTCGGCCGGATGACTTCAACTCGCGCCAAAACCCATACGCCAAGGCTTACGCCGGCGAGGGCACGATGACCCTTGAAACCGATGGTACGGTCAATTATTTCTACGGTACTGGCGGCGGCAACAATTCTCCCTATCAAGGATTTAGCACCGGGGCGGCTCTGCGGGTCGGCCAGTGGCAACACCTCGCCTTGGTGCGCGATTTCACCTCAACCCCGAAGCAACTGCGCTGGTATATCGACGGGCAGCTCGTGGCGCAGACGGAGGCGAGTTACTTTCCAGCCACCGCCAGTTCGCTGCCATTGACGTTGGGGACGGGCTATGCGGGGGATTTTCGCGGTTCGATGGATGAGCTGCGCTTATGGAGTGTCGCCCGTTCCGGGGCTGACATCGCCAGCAACCGGGGTCATCTGCTCACTGGCACCGAAACCGGGCTGGTCGCGTACTTCGCGTTTTCGGAAGGTAGCGGCACGACGGTGAGCGATGCCACCCCTAACGCCCTCAGCGGCACCATTAGTGGTGGTTCGATCTGGGCAGGCAATCCGATTGCAACGCTGGCGAGCTACATGACCCAGGGCATCGGGGCGACCTATCTATTGTCGGTGAACGTGTCCGACACGGTGGCTCCGGAGGTCACCGATTTTCAGCCGATCCCGACGAGTGGCTATGTGTTCGACGGCAGTACACCGGCACCCTACAACATGACGGCGCAGCGCGGCAACAACGGTCAGAGTTTTGTGTACACGTTAGTAGGCGACTCCGGTGGGGGCAACATTTGGGGCACGGACACTTACACCTTGGATTCATACCTTGGCCGTGCTGCGGTGCATGCCGGGGTGCTTGCGCCCGGTGAAATGGGTGCGGTGCGCGTGACCATCAGGCCGGGAATGGGTTCGTACTTGGGGACCAGCCGGTTTGGCACCGGGTCGTATGGATATGGGGCTTATGACAGCAGTTATGTGATCGAACGCTACACGCCGGCGGCACCGTTCACCCTCAGCAGCCTTTACAACAGTCTTTACGTCGGATTCAGCAAAGCGATCAGGGAATCCACACTGGCAGGCGGGGTGACGCTGGTTGCAGCCGGGCCTGACGGATTGTTTGGGACGGCGGATGACCGGTCCTATCCTCTAAGCTTGGTCCGGTTCACGGCGGACAACCGGGCGATGTTTTCGCTGGGCACTGCGATTCTCTCGACGGGCTTGCACCGCCTCACAGTTGCGGCCAGCGTGGCGGACCGCAGCGGCAACACCCTTGCCGCCCCGTACACCCAGAACTTCACCGTGGCGGCTCTAGCCAACTATGTGAATGAAAAGGGCGACGACAATACGCAGGCGACGGCGACCTCGCTGTCCATGCATGTGGCGGCGGGCACTGCGGACGGGTCATTCACAGATTTTGGGCGGACGACGGCCACGGCGGGTTGGCCGTTTGACGTGGAACTGGCGGATCTTGATGGTGACGGCAAGCTTGATGCGGTGGTGAGCCATCTGGGCTCGGTGGACGGGCTGAGTATTTTCCCCGGCAACGGTGACAAGACGTTTGGCACACCCCTGACGTTTTTCGGACTGGGTGACGAGCCGCATCACATCGCTTTGTTAGACATCGACAAGGACGGAAAGACCGATATTGCGGTGACGGTGGCGGGTGGGCGCTTCGTGGCCTTGTTCCACAATGACTCGACACCCGGTCACCTCGCCTTCACCCGCTTGGGCAACGTGGCGGTGGGCGACTGGCCGATGCGACTGGCGGTGGGCGACGTCAACGGCGACGGCTGGCCGGATCTGGTGTGCTCAAACAATGGCACTGACGCGGGCAACGGCGGTTATTCGGTGTCGGTGCTGCTCAACGACCAGCACGGCGGGTTCATAGAAAGCAAGATCGGCCTCGGTCTGAGCCCGAGGATTCACCCGCAAGCCATCGGGCTGGGCGATTTCAACAAGGACGGCAAGCTGGATTTGGTGGTCGGCGATATGGACAACGGCAAGCGGGTGGCAATTTTTCTGGGCAACGGAGACGGCACGTTTGGGGCCCCCTCGTTTATAGACTCGTCGGACTGGCCGACCCTGACTGACTTTGGGATTGCCGACTTCAACCATGACGGCAATCTGGACATTGCAACGGTGGCCACCGACAATTACAACGACAGCAACGGCACCTATGACTTCGGGGTGTTTGCGGGCAATGGCGATGGCACGTTCCAGCCGCGGACGTCCATCAATATGGGTTACGGCTACTACAATTATTTTGTGAAGACGGTTGACGTCAATGGCGACGGTTGGCCGGACTTGGTGTTTGGCGGCAACGACCATGTCACGGTGGCGACCAACCGCGCCGATGGCAGCATCGGCTTCGATCTGGTGCGCCGCAATTGGGGCAACAATTATGGGGTGGCCCTGGGCGACCTCAACGGCGACGGAGTGCCCGAGCTAGTCATCACCGACCATGACGATAACGTGCTGCGGGTGCTTGACGGCAATGCCACCTCGCCGCTGGCGGCTGATGACCCGGCCACCGGCCTCCAACACGGCTTTGGCCGGGGCTTTCTATCAGACAATACCGACTTGGACTATTGGAGTTTCACTGCCAAGCGGGGTGAAATGCTCACGGTGGCGACGGATCTCTCGGGCATCTCCGGCAACTCTGGCCTCAACTGGAATGTTTATGATGAGGTCGGCAACCAGTTGACCTATTTTTACAATGGCAACAACTGGAGCGGCGAAACCCCGCCGCTGGCCATCCCACGCGACGGGACGTATTACCTGCGGGTCTCGCCTTGGTATGACTACCGCGGAGAGTACCGGTTCCGGGTGTCACTGGCCCCGCCCGGCACCCAGCTCGAGCGCGAAAATAACAACTGGCTGGGTGAAAGTAATGCACTCGCCTTCACCTTGTCCGGCCACTCGCTGAGCGCCACGGTGGCGGGGTACTTGGCCAGTTACGACAACTCCGGGGATTTCTTCTACCTCGGTAATCTGGCGGCCGGCACTCAGGTGAGCGCCACGCTTCGGCTGCCAACGACCTCGACACTGGCTCCCGCGTTGACCTTGTTCAAGGCGGACGGCAGCCAGATAACGCCGACGATTCTCACGCCGACCCAACTGGTGTACACGTTGCAGCCGGGGGATGAGTCCACCTATCACGTCCGGGTGTCCGCCACGGATGGCAAGGGAGTGATGGCCGAGTACTTCCTCGACCTTGCGCTTAGTGATGTGGTGCCACCATCGATTGTATCCGACAGCCTGCCAGCCGAGGGCTCCACCGTCACCTTCGTCGGGTCGTCCTTCACTCTGGGCTTCAGCGAGGACATGTTGCCGGTCAGCGTCAATGACATGACCAGCTACACATTGCTGGCGTCCGGTGGCGATGGCACATTCAATGATGGCAACGAGGTGGCTTATACCATCAGGGCACCGAGCTACAGTTCGGGCCTGACGGCTACCTATTTTCTGCCAGACGGACCGTTGCAGCCGGATACCTACCGGTTGGTAGTTGGCACTGAACTCAAGGACAAGGCGAACAATAATTTGGCGGCGACGCATGTGCGGACGTTCACGGTGGCGGGGTTGCCGGGATACGTTTTAGAGAACCGTTCGAACAACACGCAGGCGACGGCGACCTCGCTGTCCACGCATGTGGCGGCGGGCACAGCGGACGGGTCGTTCACAGATTTTGGGCGGACGACGGCCACGGCGGGTTGGCCGTTTGACGTGGAACTGGCGGATTTTGATGGGGATGGCAAGCTTGATGCGGTGGTGAGCCACCTGGGCTCGGTGGACGGGCTGAGTATTTTCCCCGGCAATGGCGACAAGACGTTTGGCACACCCCTGACGTTTTTCGGGCTGGGTGATGAGCCATATCACATCGCTCTGTTAGATATCGATAAGGACGGCAAGACCGATATTGCGGTGACGGTGGCGGGCGGGCGCTTCGTGGCCTTGTTCCACAACGACTCGACGCCCGGCCACCTCGCCTTCACGCGGTTGGGCAACGTGGCAGTGGGTGACTGGCCGATGCGGCTGGCGGTGGGCGACGTCAATGGCGATGGCTGGCCGGATTTGGTGTGCTCGAACAACGGCACCGATACGGGCAACGGTGGCTATTCGGTGTCGGTGTTGCTCAACGACCAGCACGGCGGATTCACGGAAAGCAAGATTGGCCTCGGTCTGAGCCCTCGGATTCGGCCGGAAGCCATCGGCCTGGGCGATTTCAACCAGGACGGCAAGCTGGATTTGGTGGTCGGCGATATGGACAACGGCAAGCGGGTGGCGATTTTTCTGGGCAACGGAGACGGCACGTTTGGGGCCCCCTCGTTTATAGACACGCCTGACAGGCCGACCCTGACTGACTTTGCGATAGCCGACTTCAATCAGGACGGCAACCTGGACATCGTGACGGTGGCCACCGACAACTACAACGACAGCAACGGCACCTATGACTTCGGGGTGTTTGCGGGTAACGGCGACGGCACGTTCCAACCGCGCACGTCCATTAATATGGGCTACGGCTACTACAATCATTTCGTCAAAGTCGTTGACATCAATGGCGACGGCTGGCCGGACTTGGCGTTCGGGGGTAACGACCACGTCACGCTGGCGACCAACCGGGCCAACGGCAGCATCGGCTTCGACTTGGTGCGGCGCAATTGGGGCAGTACTTATGGGGTGGCCGTGGGCGACCTCAACGGGGACGGAGTGCCCGAGCTAGTCATCACCGACCATGACGATAACGTGCTGCGGGTGCTTGACGGCAACGCCATCTCGCAGCTGGCGGCTGATGACCCGGCCACCGGCCTGCACCATGGTTACGGCCGGGGTTTTCTGGCGGACAATACCGACCTGGACTACTGGAGCTTCAGTGCCAAGCGCGGTGAATTGCTCACGGTGGCGACGGATCTCTCGAGCATCTCCGGCTCGGGTCTGAACTGGTATGTCTATGATGAGGTCGGCAACCAGCTGACTTATTTTTACAATGGCAACAACTGGTGCGGCGAAACCCCGCCGCTGGCCATCCCACGCGACGGGACGTATTACCTGCGGGTCTCGTCTTGGTATGACTATCGCGGTGAGTACCGGTTTCGGGTGTCGCTGGCCCCGCCCGGCACCCAGCTTGAGCGCGAAAATAACAACTGGCTGGGCGAAAGCAATGCGCTCGCCTTCACCTTGTCCAGCCACTCGTTGAGTGCCACGGCTGCGGGCTACCTGGCGAGCTACGATAACTCCGGGGATTTCTTCAACCTCGGCAACTTGGCGGCCGGCACCCAGGTGAGCGCCACGCTGCGGCTGCCAACCACCTCGACGCTGGCCCCTGCGCTGACCCTGTTCAAGGCGGATGGCAGCCAGGTGACGCCGACGATTCTCACGCCAACCCAACTGGTGTACACGCTGCAGCCGGGGGATGAGTCCACCTATCACGTTCGGGTGTCCGCGACGGCCGGTAAAGGCCTGATGGCTGAGTACTTTCTCGATCTGGCGCTTAGCGACACGATGCCACCATCCATCATCGCTTGCACATTGCCCACCGGCACCGCCGGTGGGCTGCTATCTGCTTTCAATTTGTCCTTCAACAAGGACATGTTAGCCAGCACCGTCAACAATGCTGCCAACTACTCGCTGGTGTGGGCTGGATCCGACGGTACCTTCGCCACCGGCGATGACGAGGTGTTTGCGATTGCTCCGGCGGGTTACGGCAGCGGTCTATCCAATTCGTACTCCATCGTCAAGGGTCCGCTGCCTCCCGGCAATTATCAATTGCGGGTGGCCGGGTTGCGGGACACCTTCAACAATGCGCAGGCGTTGGTGTTTGAGCGTGACTTTTCGATTAGCCAGGTGGGTGGCTATCAAACTGAAACTGAGCCTAACAATTCACCTGCCGCTGCTACGCCGCTGGTATTCAACACCGACATTCCCGGATATTTGACGGCCAATGCGCGGGGAGTTCTGGTTTCCTCTGAGGACATCGAATACTGGACCTTTGAAGCGCAAGCGGGGGATGTATTGGTATTTGAAACCAACCTGCCCTACGAGCCATTGGGCTATGGTCTATCTTGGCGTCTGACCGATGCGGATGGCGGGGTGATATTCGACCGCGGGATCACCAGCGCCGATATCGAAACTCACGCACCCTACACGCTGACCAAGACCGGTACCTATCTGTTACGTATCGACGATTGGTATGGGATTCGCAGCGAGCACCGGTTCCGCGTCTCACTGCTGCGTGGATTGGCCCATGAGGTTGAACCTAACGACTCGATTGCCACAGCTACTCCGCTTACATTCACGCACTCCGGGGGCATCGATTCGGCGAGTGTGGCGGGCATGATCGGTACCAGCTCGGGGCTTGATTACTATGATCTTGGCTCGCTGGCGGCGGGCAACACCGTGTTTTTGACGGTGCGGCGGCCGGCGGGTTCCACCTTGGGGCCGATCGTCTCGCTTTACTCGCAGGCCGGCACCTTGATGGCGGAGACCAACGGGGTGGCGGGCGACGATTCTGCAGAGGTTCAGATAGGTGAAAGCGGTCATTACTTTGCGTTGGTGCGGGCGAGTTACGGCACGGCCGGACTCAACAGCGACTACATTCTTGATGCGCGGGTGTTGCCCACCTCGGCGGTCAATTTCCCCAATTTGCGCGTTACCCGTCTTGATGAAATCACCCTTCCATCGCTGCATACCGGTGACACCATTCCGCTGAGTTATGAAGTGAGCAATGTCGGCAACCTCGCCACCAATGCGAGCACGTGGACCGACCGGGTGGTGCTCTCCACCAATAATGTGTACGGCGATGCGGATGACCTGCAACTCGCGCTCATCATCCACCACGGCGCCTTGGAACCGGGCGGCAGCTATTCCGTTAGCCAAACGCTCACCCTGCCGGACGGCCTGCCAGGAACCTATTATTTATTGGTGAAAACCGATTCGAGCAACGCGGTGGATGAAATATTGCAGGAGGGCGACAACACGACGTGCACCGTCAATCCCTTTGTTGTCGGGCTGCGTGATTATCCGGATCTAGTGGTGGAAAATCTGGCGGTCAGCGGTCCGGATCCTAGCGGCAACTGGCAAATTGGCTGGAATCTTGCCAATCGCGGCAGCGGCGTGGCTGCGCCGGGTCACTCGACCCGCGTGCAGGTGCTCAACACCAGTAGCGGGCAAGTGGTGGTGGATCAGAATCTGCCAGCCGGAGGGGTTGTCGATCCGCTGGCTGCGGGAGCCACGCTGCCGCAGTCGCAATGGATCAATGCCGCCGCGCCAGGGTATTTTGTGGTGACGGTTTCGGCCGATGCGGGCAACGTGCTGTATGAATACGCTGCTGGTGGTCATGCACTTGCCGAACAAAATAGCGTGCAAACGAATTTCCAAGTCTATCACTACTACGACATCGCGGTAGCGGCGGCACCTGCGGCCGGTGGCGCGGTCGCTGGCGCTGGCAGCGCCCGTGAAGGCCTGCCGGTAACGGTGACAGCCACTCCTAACACATCCAGCCTGCCGTATGCTTTCCTGAATTGGACGGAAGATGGCACTTTTGTTAGCTCGCAGGCGAGTTATACATTCACGCCGACGCGCAATCGCAACTTGGTGGCGGTGTTTGGTCTGCCACAATTCCAAGTGGCTGCGGTGGCGTCGCCAGTCGGCTACGGCAGCGTGACTGGCAGCGGCAATTTCCCGCTCAACACGACCGTGGTGCTGACCCCGGTGGCGACCGCCGGATATGTGTTTGACCACTGGCAGGAAAATGCGGTCAACATTGGCACCAGCGTGCCATTGCAGTTTAGTGTTGCGGCTAATCGCTCATTGGTGGCGGTATTTCGTGAGTTGGTGCCCGCCCACGTCGTCACGCTGGCCTGCCAGCCGCCGGGAGTTGCGGCGTTGGCGGGTGGCGGCACTTACACCAATGGCCAGACGCTGGCGGTGAGCGCCGCCTCGCGGGTTGAGCAAGGGGATTTGGAATTTTTGTTCCAACGCTTTGAACTCAACGGCCAGTTCTTTAGTTCCGGCAACGCCTTGAACAAGACGTTTTCCACGCTGGATGCGGCGACCATGAACTTCGTCGCGGTCTATCAACAGCGCTCGCTCAAGCCGGTGGTTGGCGGAGTGGCGTGCAGTCGCGGCGTGTTGGTGCCGATTGCTCCGGATGTGACGTTCACGGTGACCTTCGACCGCGACATGAACCCGGCCATCGCCCCCGTGTTCGCCTTGCTCAGCGGCAATGCGTCCGCAGTGCCGGTGGTGCCAGCCGGCGGCACCTGGCTGGATGCACGCAATTTTCGCAGTCTGCCTGTGGCGTTTGGCGCAAGCCATGGCGGCGGATACACGCTGCGGGTGAGCGGTGGCAGTGATTTGCTGGGGCACACGATGGATCCGGACGCCAGCTTTGGATTTACGATGGATGCTTTGGCACCGGTCAATC
>CAIQXC010000510.1 GCA_903875675.1 Akkermansiaceae bacterium | reverse complement strand
CGGCTACAGCCCCGTGCTGTTGGAGACTTTTGTGGAGTTGGAGCGCTTCACCGGCACCTGCTACCGGGCGGCCAACTGGATCGAAGTCGGCACGACCCTGGGCCGCGGAAAACTCGAAAAGAACCACCGGCGAGTCCTCCCCCTCAAGAGCGTCCTGGTTTACCCTCTCCAAAAGAACTTCCGCGCCATCCTCGCCCCCTGAGCCCTGACCCAAAGGGGCACCGAATATTTACCCTGAATGTGTCTTAAATCATTCATAATAAGCGTGTTACAGCCTTTATTTGCCGTAATTAGCCGCTATTAGCCATCAGTATTTTGCGCCATTTTGCCAACTGGAACTGCGGTGGCCAACTGTTTGTCACCATTTGTCACCACCCGTTCCGTTAGGCATGAGTTGACATGGCTAACACCGGCATGGACACGCCAACTGATTCGCTGCGCACCGAACAAGCCCACTCCCCACTACTCACCGAAAAAGACGCCTGTGCCTACCTCCGCGTGAGCAAACGCAACCTCTACTGCTGGCGCATGGCCGGGCTCATTCCCTATTTCAAGATCGGTCGTTCAGTTAGATTCAGGAAATCTGATCTGGGCGCGGCACTGGAACGCATGCGAGTTGGGTGAGGTTTGCTACGATGCCCCGACCTTGCACATGGCTGGGATTGTGGCAGGCCGGGTATACCTAGTTTGGCGGAATTTGAAGTTCCCTCTATCACCCCGTGATGATAGCATTCGGGCATCACAATGCAGCCAACTAAACTTTTTATCAGCCATGCGTCCGAAGATAAGGCCTCGTTTGTCCGCCCTCTTGTGGACGCGCTTGAGGTCGCAGGGTTCCAAGTCTGGCTTGACGAAGTTTCGCTGAAAGTCGGCGACAGCATATGGAAGGGAATCAGTGACGGGCTGCGGGACTGCGATTTCGGGGTGATTGTCCTCAGCCCAAGCTTTATGGCAGAGTCGAAAACTTGGCCGGGTAACGAGCTGGATGGGATGTTTGCTATCGAGTCTGCACTGAGGAAGTACATTCTTCCGATCTGGCTAGATGTCGACTTTGAGATGGTAAAAAGCTATGCCCCGCTGCTGGCTGGGAGGAAAGCCGCCCTAAGTAAGTCAGGAATTCCGAACATCGTGCGTGATCTACAGATTGCCGTGGATACCACGACGGTTACCAAAGCCTTTACCGCCCCGGAAAATCCTGCCACTCGGTTGAAAAATCTTGCAGAGGAAATTCAGGGCGCCACTCGGGCGAAGAAAATGATGGAGACTCCCGAGGGGATGCAAAGGGTTCGAGATAATCTGAAGGAACTTCTATCGTCTGTGCGGACCGCTGTAGAGGAAGTGCAAAGTTCCGCCGAATATTTCCGGCTAGTTCTCGCGACTCCTGAAGCGGAGAGCATTCAATTTACCGGTATAGGAAACCTTAGATTTGGGATAAGTTTTACTAACACTTTTACGAACACTATGCAAGGTGCAAGCCTCCGAATTCACATTTTTCGGATAACCCATGCCTTTGACCCATCGAAGTTTCATTCTTTCACGCTTGAAAACTACATACCGGTCTTCCACCCAAACGGGAGCCCACTTTGGGAATCGGAGCAGTCCAAGTTCAGGTTCACTAACGAACAACTACAGACTCGTTTCATGGACGCGGTTGTAGAAGCAATCACCTCCGTCACGAAAAGGAATGACTGATGTTGGTTGGGCACCTGATGCTAGGCGGAAAGGCAGATGGCGCTGCACGACAGGCTACAAGTGCGCGATTAGGTTTGTTGCTCAATGGGGTGTACGAACAAGTTGAGTTGGGATAGCTGAGCCCGGCCACTTTTCGGTGTTTTCGTCAAAATGCCGATCATCCCGGACGTTGGAACAATTAGCATCGCGCATCCGCCGCGTGCATGGTAGGTTCACGCAGTCATCGACGGGGGATCTGGTTAGGCGTAACCCATGAATCCGGCGGAGCATGCAACTGATCATCGTATTTTTTGGCGGCCCAGAGGAATACGTGCGTGATGGCGCGCACCGCAAGATGGCCCGCCCGGATGAGTGCCCGATCTGCGGAAAATCCGGGGGAATGCGTCCTCACGGCTTTTACTCCAGATCGGTTACGATTCCAGGCCCGATCATGCGTCTGCTGATCCAGATACGGCGGTTCCTTTGTTTCTTTTGTCGTCGGACGACCAGCATGCTGCCTGATTTTGCGCAACCCTACCGGCTGGTTGCGACGGACACGGTGAATGAGTATCTAGCAGGATCAAGGGATGGTGCGGAGGCAAGAAGATGGTCGGAACACCTCGGCCGCTATCAACAGAGGTTTGAGGAACGGATCCAGGAAACAAGCCGTGCCTTGACAACGGCATACGATATCGGGGACTTGCCGCTTGTTGCAACGGACCTGTGGGGTGAGGTCTGCCGGACCTTTGACGGAGCACGCAGGTTCACGGCGCGGTTTGCCGGCGAGGTGGGAATGACTGTGTTCGGCATCTATCGCTGCCACCGTCCAACTGAGAATTCTTCTAAACACATAGGTAATAATTTGGCACACGGGCGGGACCCGCCAATATCGGCACCCGGCCATGAAACTGAATCTGCCATCCGCAAACGATTCAAATAGACCACGATTCCAGGTGCGGATGCATCCCCAGCGACAAGAACACACAAACGTGGCGTGTTCTGTGAACGTGGCGCACGTGATTTGAGAGCGCCAGCACGATTCATCATCCAACAACTCACATAGCACATGATGACGCCAGACCCGACCACTGAGAATGATTTGCCGAGGGCGAAAGCCGCAGTTTATGTCCGCATGTCCACCGAGCATCAGCAGTATTCGACCAGCAACCAAATGGACGCAATCTGTGAGTATGCCCTTCGCCGCAATCTCGAAATCGTCAAAGTCTATTCGGACGAGGGAAAGAGTGGTCTGAGCATCCAGGGGAGGGAGTCGTTTTCCCGCATGATTGCCGACGTGAGGTCCGGTTCTGTCGAATTCTCCTGTATTCTGGTCTATGACGTAAGCCGGTGGGGCAGGTTCCAGGATGCGGACGAAAGCGCATACTACCAGCATGTGTGTCGCCGGGCCGGCATTCAGGTCCATTATTGCGCGGAGCAGTTTGAGAACGACGGAAGCCCCGTGTCAAAGATCGTCACGGGTGTCAAGCGGGCAATGGCGGGTGAATACAGCCGCGAACTGTCATCAAAAGTGTTCCGCGGTGCGTGCCGCCTGATCACTCTCGGATACAAGCAGGGTGGCGCGGCGGGTTACGGTTTACGCCGGATGTTGGTGGATCAGGCCGGACAATCCAAGGGGGTGCTGGCACATGGTGAGCAAAAGAGCATCCAAACCGACCGGGTCGTGCTTATTCCGGGTCCCGATGACGAGCAGGCCGACATCCGCTGGATCTATCAGTCGTTCGTGACCGAGGGCAAGACGGAGGCGGAGATCGCTGCCAACCTCAACGCGCGTGGTGTGCGCACCGATATGGGCAGGCAATGGACTCGGGCGAGTGTCCATCAGGTGCTCACCAATGAGAAATATATTGGAAACAGCGTCTACGGGCGCACGTCCTATAAACTCAAAGAATGCCATGTGCGCAATCCTCCCGATAAGTGGGTTCGTGCGGATGGTGCCTGGCAAGGCGTGGTGGATCCGGTTGTTTTCCATACGGCACAAGGAATTATTCTCGCGCGCAGCCGACGGTACACGAATGCCGAAATGCTGGCCGCACTCAAAGGCATCCTTGAGCGTCATGGCAAAATCACGGGGCCGATGATCGACGGGGCAGACGACATGCCATCCAGTGCGGCCTTCCGGCATCGCTTTGGCACTCTCGTCGCGGCGTACGCGTTGATCGGTTACACCCCGCCTGCCGACCTCGGGTTCATCGAAATCAACCGTTGGATGCGCAGCACCCACCCAGAGCTCATGGGTTCAGTGGTCGACAGTTTGCGCGGCGTGGGCGCGGGGGTGGAAATGGGGGAGAGTCGCAACGTGTTACACGTCAACGGTGAAATTCGAGTCTCGGTTTCACTATGTCGCCACTGGAACACCGGCGCGGGCGCGTCACGCTGGGTCATCATGATGGATCAGGCGGGGCGACCCGACATCACCATCGCGGCCAGACTCGCCTCGGCTAACAACGGCATCCGCGATTACTATCTGCTGCCATCCATCGATGTCGCCGCCGGGAAACTCCGCCTCGCCGAAGCGAATGGCACTTGCCTCGACGGCTATCGGTTTGACGACCTCAGCCACTTTTTCACCCTTGCCCAACGGACGCAGGTCGGGAGGAAATTCTAATCCACATATCAAAGCCATGAAAAACGAAGTCATATTCATCCCGCTGGATCGCATCCGAATCGTCAACCCGCGCTGCCGGGATCGCAGGAAGTTTGAGAAGATCGTCGAAAGCATCCGCAACCTCGGACTCAAGAAACCCATTCAGGTCAGCCTGAGACCGGGAAACTCCCCCGACGGGCAACCCTGCTATGATCTCGTCTGTGGTCAGGGGCGGATTGAAGCGTTTCAAGCTCTGGGTTCTCAGGAAATCCCCGCAGTGGTGGTCGATGCATCCAAGGAGGATCTCATGATCATGAGCCTGGTTGAAAACATGGCGCGTAGGTATCCCTCCCCCGGCGACCTGATTGTCGAAATAGACAGGCTCAAACAGGCGGGGTACAGTAATGCGACCATCGGCAAGAAACTGGATCTCGTCGACTCGATGGTCAGTGGCCTGTTATCGCTGCGCAATGCCGGCGAGGAACGACTCCTGACCGCAGCAATCAAAGGGTCCATTCCATTGGGAGTGGCCATCGACATTTCCAGGACCAAAAATCCCGAGGCTCAACGCGAGTTGCTGCGGGCATACGAGGGAGGTAAACTCAATCAGGCGGCCATCAGGGTTGTGCGGCGGTTGCTCACGCAATGCAATGCGATTGGCAAAGGTTTGCGTCCCGTGGATATTCCGCCGAAAAAACAGTGGGCGACATCGGACGGCCTGGTGAATGCCTTCAAGAAAGAAAGCCAGCGGCAGAAGACGCTGATTCGCAAAGCCAAGATCTGCGACGCCCACCTCACGTTCATCACGACAGCATTCCGCCAACTTGCCAATGATGAGGATTTCACCAATCTGCTGCGTGCCGAGAGACTGGATTCCATGCCGACCTTCCTTGCAGATAAAATCGGAATGGAAAGGAGCGTGGTATGAGCACTCCAATCATCGGCTTTGAAAAAACGCGTATCATTCTGCCGTTGGACAAGATCCTTCCCGTGCGCATCATCAAGGACCCCGACAACATGGCCCGCTATCAGATCATTGTCGCGTCCATCCGGGAAATCGGCGTGGTTGAACCCCTGATGGTTTATCCACAGAAAGGCAACGAAGGTTTTTACCTGCTGATGGACGGACACTACCGGCTCCATGCTTTGCGAAAGTTGGGCATTCCCGAGGTCGAGTGTCTCATTTCCCTCGAAGACGAGAGTTTCACCTACAATGCCCGCGTCAGTCGGCTTCCTCCGATACAGGAGCACAACATGATTGCCAAGGCCGTGAACAACGGGGTTCCAGTGGAGCGGCTCGCGGCAGCCCTGCACAAACCCGTGAAAGACATCAAGGAATGGCTCAACATGCTCAAAGGCATCAGCCCCGAAGCCGTCGAATTGCTCAAAGACAAGCAAATTTGTCCGGGCACGCTCCATGTCTTGCGCAAGGTGATAGGCATGCGCCAGATCGAAATCGCCGAACTGATGATCAGCGCGAACAATTACACGAAGGGTTACGCCGAGGCGATTCTGTTAGGAACACCCAAGGATATGCTTGTCGATCCTGGGGTCGTCAAGGTGCCGAAACGAATATCCCGTGAGGAACTGGCACGGATGGAATTTGAAATGGCTAATCTCGAACGTGACTCGAAAGCCAGCGAGGAGAACTATGGCGACAAAATGCTCAACCTGACGTTTCTTCGGGGATACGTCTGCAAGCTGCTTGAAAACACCAGGATCAAGCGCTTCCTCGCTAACCGCCATGCCGAAATGCTCGCCGAATTCGAACGCATCGCGGCGACGGAGGGGGTGTAAATGCTGCAATGGTCTCAAACAATTCACATCGCCGATTTCAAGAAGATCTCTTTCCGGTGGTAGTCGAGGAACTGTTTCTGGTCGCTGTTGAAACGGCCTACGAAGATAGGACTGTCACAGCGCACACCCATTCTCGACAAGGATTCCGTGTCCGCGACTGGCGAGACCAGAACATCACCTTCATCACCGAACGAAATGAAGCCGCAGTCAAACAGGTGATCGATCGATGGGGTCAGTAGCAATCCGTTGCCACCGGACAAACGCTCTTCGTTGTCGGATTCCCGCCAAGGCTTGATGTGACTCGCAATTAAATGGGTGGGATTCACCACATGAGTGAGCCGGCACTCACGCTCAAACCGGGCGACGTTCTCCTTGAACTTGCCCTGCCCCCGCCGGGCGAAGATCAGCGCCTTGCGGGTCGTTTCGGAAATCGAAAGGTTCGCGGCGATCTTGGCTTGAAGCAGGTCCTCCCACTCGATCAGCACCACCGGGTCCGCGGTGGATGATTCACCGTCATCCCTGACAACCGAGGAGCCCATCAAACCAAGCAGCATCGGTTCTGCTAGATCTAGCAAGGATCTTGCTAGGGGTTCGGAAACCTTGGCCAGATACGCACCTTGATTGCCATGGCCGTCGGGACGAACTGGAGAATGGCGGGTAGGAAGCAAATGAGCGATCTTGTCCGCCACAGCCGCGATCCGAAGCGGCCGCAGGAACCGCTGGAAGCCCACGTCCACGCGCCATCCCAACAGGTCCCATGCCTCACCCACCTTGCCGAACTCATCCGGACGCGGACACGATTAGCACGGCAGCTTTGCCACTCCGACCGCTTGAAGATGAGAGTTGGCATACGAAAACACCAAATCGCCCTGTTGGATCTCACGCAGGGTTTCGTAAAAGTGATTCTGGGCACCGTTCTTTTTCCGCTTTGGGCACCAAACATAGCCCTTCCCGACCTCGTGGTCGAAAGTCTGACTATGATTGACCCACCAGTAGCGCATTGTGATCAGTAGTGCAGGATTGGAGCTTGGTTAGTAAAGACGTTCGATGGCGGCGGCAAGTAGCACGGCATAAGAAAAGCGGAATCCTTGCTAGACAGGAAGCGGAAAATGCGGAGTTTCGGCATTTGATCCAACCATACTGCCATTGTCATACTCACTCAGCGCACAGGAGTTCCGCCTGCATGATCACGGTTTTGACTGCTTTCTCCTGTAGGTCCGGTGTGTAGCCGTATCTTAGGATGTGTTAGATCATCGATTTCAGGCTGCCGAGCGTCCGTTGTAGCCAACCCCCGACAATGCCTGTTGGAAAACGAAGTGGTAAATGCGTCCGGCCAATTCCTGAGCTTCTTCCTCGGTGTACGGCGGTCGTGGGAGGTTCATCATGACATGGTCAATGACAAAGGTTTCCACGTCCGCCCTAGTCTGTTCCTTGCCGGTCCAGTTTTCGAAGTGCTCAAGGTGTTTCTCGATGGATTGAAGGAGCGACTGACTGGACCGTTTCACCTTCTCCCGGTCCTTCTTGGACAAGTTTGGTTTTTGGAGCAAATCGAATAGGACAAGTTCCTCCTCACTGAGTCCCTCCATCACCGCCCTCCGTTGCTCGTCGTCCATGCTTTGTGACAAGGACAATAACCGGGCGAAGGTCTCCTCGATGGTCACACGGTCCTTCTCGTGGTTGTAATCGGCAATGATCTCCTGATAGCGCTTGTAGAAATCCATGCGCTGTGGATTTTTCGCGAGCATCGCCTTCAGCTTGGCTTCGATCACTTCACGGATGTCCTGCAAGGCGGTTTTCTTGCGGCGCACCTTTTTCGCGAACTCGTTGCGCAATTTCTCAAAGTCGATCTTGCTGAGATCGTAGGCCCTGCTCGTTGTCTGGTCGCCGCCGGGATCGTTTGCGTCGATGGCCTGATTGACAATCCGGTGGAGTTCCTTGAGCACATCGGTCACATCCGCCATGTCGCGGCGCTCCTGGAGCTTTTTGTAAATAGCCTCTATGTTGTCGTGGCGTTCCGCGTATTGAAGCGCGGAGGGTTCCATGAGCAAGGCCTTGAAGCGTTCGAAAACCTGTCTGGTGATGATTTCATATCGCCGCTTGCTTTCATCGGACGTGTATAGTGCGTCCACAGCGTCTCTGAGTAGCTTAGTTTTGGTAAAACCCTTCGCTCCATTGAGATTGTTAGGTTCGAAGCCGAGACCACGGAGGTGGATTTCTCCCGCTTCAATCGCCTGCACCAGCGCTGCGACCATTTCTTCCAATGGGGCCACAATCTCTTCACCGGTCCCTCCTTCATCGTCGTCCCCCAAGGCATATTGCGCCAAGGCTTCACGGAGGCTCTTGAGCATGCCGTTGTAGTCTACGATGACACCGCAGGACTTTCCCGGATAGACACGGTTGGCGCGGGCGATGGCCTGCATGAGCGTGTGAGCACGCATGGGTTTGTCCAGATAGAGGGTGGTAAGGCTTTCCACGTCGAAGCCTGTTAGCCACATTGCACATACGATGGCGATGCGGAACGGGTGCTTGTCATCCTTGAAGGCGGATTCCACGTCCACATTTCGACCGTCAGCACCTTCAAACCCGTTTTTGATCAGCGCACGATGCGTGGTGATGTCCAAGCCCCACCTTTTGAAATCCTTCACCTCGTTCTGGGCCTCGCTAATTATGATCTGAATCAGGGTCTCCCCCATCCATGCGGCATGCCGATGTGCCTTGGTGATAGCGGCCTGTTTGTCAGGACTTGGGTCCGCCATCCATGTCTTTTCAAGTTTGGCAGCATGCTGCTTGAGTTCCGCTGCCTTCGCCTTCCATAGAGGCATTATCTCCTGATAGATCCTGGCACAAGTCAGCTTGTCGATGCAAACAAACATGGACTTCCCGGACTCCCAGCGGGTGGAGCAATGCTCGACAAAGTCCACGGCGATTTTCCTGATTCGCTTGTCGGCGGTAATGACTTCATAATCCTTGCCTAACAATTTTTCAAGGTGGGCGATCTGGTCCTGGTTCAAGTCAGCCTCCTCGATTTTGTCAGAGATCTTGTCATTGAGATCGCTGACCGTGATGCCCAAACGTTCTCCGCAGTTCTCGTAAACCAGCTTCACCGTTGCGCCATCCTCCTCGGATCGCTTGAAGTCGTAGCGTGAGATGTAGGTGCCGAAGATCCGCCGTGTCAGTTGATCATTCTTGAATAGAGGCGTGCCGGTGAAGCCGATAAATGAGGCATTAGGCAAGGCCATGCGCATGTTGCGGGCCAGTTGACCGGACTGGGTCCGGTGTGCCTCGTCAGAAAGCACGACGATGTCATCGCGGGTGCTGTATGCATTGTTGAGGCTGACGGACTGGTTGAATTTGTGGATCAGGCTGAAAACGAAGCGATGATCCTCGGTCAATAGGCGCTTTAACTCGATGCCGTTCGCCGCCCGAGGAGTGGTTTTGGGGTCCACGATGCCACACCCGACGAAGCTCTTGTAAATTTGGCCGTCGAGATCGTCGCGGTCTGTCATCACCACGAAGGTGAAGTTGCCAGGCACGACGCGCCGGACCTTTTCCACGAAGAAAATCATCGCATAGGACTTCCCGCTGCCCTGCGTCTGCCAGAAAACACCGAGACGTCCCAGGTCCGGGTGCGCACGCTTGACCAACGGGAGCTCTACTGTGGGACTTTGATTCTCGGCGACGAGTGCGGTTGCTGTGGCTTCCTCCAATCGCGGTTCAGGATAATAGTCGATAGTCCGCCGGTCTGGCGGAAATTCCCTTTTCAATTCCTCCTGATAGATCACGGAACCTACCGCCCGGTTGACGCCGAGATACTGGTGGTTTTGTGCGACAATTTTCCGGGTTGGCCCTTGTTTGCTGTCGTCGAAGAGAATGAAGTTTTCCAGCAAGTCGATGAGACGATCCTTAGCCAGCATGCCGTCGAGCAGGGTTTGGGCGTCCACGCTGCCAGCCTCTCGCTCGTCATTGCGCTTCCACTCGCTGTAACGCCCCCAGTCGGATGTGATGGGACCGTATTTGGCCCGGTCACCATTGCTGACGACGATGAACGCGTTGTGATAGAACGCGTGCGGGATGGTGTCGAAATAGTCCGACAAGTTGCCGTCGTAGGCGGCGCGGATGTTCACATAAACCGCCTTGAGCTCGATGAAAACGATGGGCAGGCCGTTGACGAAACAAACCAGATCCGCGCGCCGGTTGTAATGGGGCGAGCGCAGGCCTTGAATTTTCAGTTCGCGGACAGCCACGAAACGATTCTTCTCGGGCTCCCGGAAATTGATAACCTGGACGCGAATTTTCTGCTGCTGGCCCTTGTCGTCGCGATAGGTCACCGGCACCCCATCGCGGATCATCTTGTAAAACGCCCGGTTGTGCTGGGTGCTTGAGCGAGAGAAATCGTACTGGCTCAGCGTAGCCACCGCCTCGGCCACCACCTGTTCGGGAAGATCAGGACGCATGCTGCGGATGGCATCGGATAGATGCTCCCTGAGGATCACCTCTTGGTCGGAGTGACGCCCCAGCGTGCCTCCGGGGCCGAATGTTTCGCGATTCCAAGCATAGACGTTTTCCCACCGGAGCTCTTTTTCCAGATGGTCCGCAAAGGTTTGTTGCACCAGCCGGTCCTCGCTATTGATGTCGGTTAGGGACATGGTTTCCTATGGTGCCGACGCGTCATCCTGTGATTCATCATCCAGCTCGTCGTGAAAATCACGCTGCCCGTGAGGATCAAAATGAGAACTGTCAAAACCATCGGCCAGCGAGATGGCCTTGAAGACAGCCACGCCAGACTCAATCAAGCGTAGAGAATAGCGGTGGAAGGAGTTCTTATCGTCAGTGATGACAAACGCGGCATCCTTCGTTACCGCTTGAGCGATGATTTTCACATCATCCTTCAGTGCTTGCCGGAAATCACCCTGCCGGTCGATCCCTGCAATATCCAGTTTGGACGTTTGAATTGCATCATCCCAATTGAAGGGTAGCGTGACGCAGCAACGCAGAATTTCGGGCGGTATGGGCTGCTTGATGCAGAATTCCGCCACTACGATGGTCGGTAGGAAAATCGGGATCTCCTCCTCGGTGAAATGACGCCAGTAGCGTCTCGCTGTGATGTGGTTCTCACGCGCCGGGCTTGCCAGCGTAATGAGGAAACTCGTATCCAGAATCACCCCTGCCGCCATTATGAAGCTCCCCGGAGTTCCTCCACCCAGCGGGAGGGGTCGCTGACGTCCACCCAGGCATCGCGCCCGGCGGAGGCAAATCGGTCAAGAGCATCCTCGTCATAATGCGGGGCGTAGTCCTCAAACGAAAGCAGTCTCAAATTGCGAAGGTCGCCGCCACGGTGGTGTTGTTCAGCCTCCACGCGAACCAGCACCTTCCGGTAAAGCCGGTTCTCTTCCTGGTCGCGCAGGTAATTCTGGTCCGTGCGCACATGCACGAGTTTGCCGGAATCGCTAAGCCGGATATGGACGTTGGACTTCTGTGCGCCTCCCATGTCCACGACCTCTCCGAAAAGATACTTTTCCACCTTCACCCATGGGACAATCTGGCCGATCCGGTAATCGGTCGTCGAGTCCAGGGAGACCACAGGCAGCACCGCTCCCTCGGGGCGGATCGTGTAACCGAGTTGCTGCGAGGTTCTGGCTTTCGCCTGCCAGCGGGTGATCACCTCCGCCCGCTTGGGGTCGATCTCTCCAAGTGAATCCTGTCTTCCGAGCAAGCGAAGGTCTGCCTCCAGTGCGGATGCCACCACAACCGGCAGAAACACCTTCAGCATGTAGGAACCCGGTTCGATATGGACCCGGACCTCGTCCAGCGGCAGTTTCCCGCTGCCTCTCACGAATTCCTCAACCTGCCCGTTGAACTCATTGAAACGCGAGAGTCCGATGGTGGCGGGCGTGATCTCCACACCGTCCACCCGACCCCTGAGCACAAAATCAATGGTTTGCGGTCCTTTCATCGGAACGACGGAAATCTAGCGCCTTCTTCCGGCAAGGGCAAGCACTGGATTATTCAGGCCGTTCGGCCGCATTAGGCAACCCGCGACCGCAACTTCCCGGTTGCCATTCGTTCTATCGGGCTGCGGGCACATAACGCAGCCCGATGAGATTGGGCAAACACTGGAAGGCTGCTCACAGAACCAAAGGCTCAAACTCCTGTGAAGACATCGGTTGGTAACCTGCGGGCAAATGACCGCCGAGTTCGATGAGCACCCGCTGTTTGGAAGGCGCTGGAACCGGGTTCACTCGCACCACAAATGCCGCGTATTGGCGGGGAGTTTGTGACATGACCGCCATCAAATCCTTCAACAGATAGCGTGGAGCCCAACCAATCATGTGATAATCCTCGGTTTGAATCTGAATGGCCGTCCCCGTTGCAGGGTTGGTCAATTCCAGTGACAGATAGAGAGGTTCCCCTGTCACAAGCGTGTTCAGCCGTTGTTGGGCCTCCGGATTGACATGCCGCCAACCGTGCAGGAAGAACCGGCAGCGGAATGAACCGTCCTCAAGAGTCTCGATCTTCGGAAACACCTCGAAGCTGTCGGTTGCCCGAAATCCCCCGTCAATCGCGAGCATCTCAATGGGATCCGGTTCGCCTTCCAAATCCAACCGGGCCAGATAGTCCGCAAAGTCCGGCCTGCCGGGCATGATTACACGGTTTTTGAACATCGGAAACAACTCCTTGGAACGGTAATCCTGATGCAGGTTCGGGAAATCTAGCAGCGGCGGGAATCCGGCCTCCCGCTGGGCGATGTCCGCACCCGCCGTGTAGCGGAAACGGTAGGCGGAGTGCGCACGGTCCGAGTCCAGACGGCCCACCGGAAACCAGCCACGGGTGCGGTTCTTGTCTTGCCAGGCGAGAAAGAGTGTTTGGGGATTCATGTCAGGAGTTTCAGCAATTCATGATGACTATAGCACACCAAGGCAAGCGTGAATTCACGCTCCAACCGGGACATCCAGTCTTCGGGCACCCGCTTCAGAATCGTTTCCAGCGTACTGCGATCAAAACGGACGATCTTTTCGACCGCCGGGCGAAACTCGTCTGGATACGCCTTGATCGCCCTCCGGATCAGCTCCAGTGGGCTCGGGCCTCGCTTGTCCGCTTCTGCCCAAAACACGCCGCCCCGTCCTTTCTCCACATACTGGCCGACCCGCCCCTCTTTCAACAGCAACTCGCGACGATCCTCCAGTAACTCGCGCCCAAGTGACGACGCATGGTCGAAGGTCGGAGCCACGAATCCTGTCCACTGGCGATCAGGGCGTCAAGTGCCAGATATTCTGCCAGAGCCAGCTTTGCCCGCTCGCGGCCATGGGGGTAGGCAAACGTCCGGTCCATCGCCACCCTGATATTGTCTAACGTGTGATTGGAGTGCCTGAACATACCGGAGGGATCGTAACTCAGCACGCTTCCCGCGAGGATCTGGTTGCCATGGAAAAGATTGCGGCCTTCCCGCGCGAATGACTCCGTCGATGACCCGCGACTTCCCATAAACAGCGCCAACTCCACTGTGGCATGTCGAATCTGGAGTACCTTGGCAATCTCCGCCGCCACCTTCTCCGCCCAATGCTGCCCCGTGCCAGGCTTAGGATACTTGAACAACCAATCCGCCTTGTCCTCCCGATCCCGATACCAAAACTTCTCCTTGCTGCCCATGGCCTCCACCTCCAATACCCACTCGGGCTGGACTTCAATCACGGGATAGTGCGGCTCATTCATACGGAAAGATCTCTCCGGTCATCAGCATCATTTCTTCGGACTCATGTTGGCCAGCCATTTCTTCGCCGTGGGATGCGCGTTCCATGCCAATTGGAGATCCGCGGCAAAGCATGCCGCCTCTTCTTTGCTGCCGGGCGCGTAGGAATCGGGTGGATTCTTCGGCAACTTGCGGTGCCCTAACAGATAGGCTTTGGTAAACGCATTCTGCTTCAGCGCAACAGCCAGCGCCTCTAACGCTTCTTCCGGTTTTCCGGACAGGAAGTGTTCCAGCACTTTTGACCACGCGAATACTGTGTTGTAATCGAACTCGTCCGCATACCGGGCGAAAAGTCCTCGGGTGTCATCCATCCGTCCGAGCGCCAGATAGAATGCCAGCAAACGGTAACGCAGCCCCTGGTTGTCACCCGGATTAAGCTCTAACATGCCTTCCACTTCGCCGGCGGCAGACTCGATCCGCCCAGCCCGGTGCAGCGCATCTGCGAGGGCGGCCCGCGCCCGCATGTAGGGCCGGGTCTCATGATAACCCCAGAAATGTCCGGCGCAGTCCGTAAACACCTGCTTGCCCAGGCGTTCTTCCGCGCCCGCAACGATCTTGCGCAGCGTCCCGATCTCCTCGTCCGCCGACAGCGGCGGAGTGTGGTTCATCATCAACAACCACGCGTCCGTGTTGCCGGGATCAAGCTCCAATGCCCGTGTTAGAAGATGCAACGCCTCTTCCTCCGTCCGGGCTTCCATCGCGTCATAATAGCATTCCTGCGACTCACCCACCGCACCCGGCGTGATCTTGCGCAACGAACGCTCCATTTGAAGAAGCAGGGACTTCGGGTCGAATGGCGGCTGGCCGCCACCGGCGGATTCTTGGGGTCGGATCATGAGATGGGTGAATGGAATTATACTTCAATCGCCCCGCTCATCAGCTTCGGCAACAGCAGGTCGCGGGCGGTGCGGAGTTTTTGGTTTTGGAAACAGAGGTTGCGGAGTTGGTCGGTGATCGAAGTGATGGTTTCGGTGAAGTCGGCAAGCAGCCCCTCGGGAGGAACGACGACCGGGTAGCGGACCATCTGCTTCCAGTCGGCGCGAGGCATTTTGGAACCTTCCTTCATGGCTTGGGATGTGTCGGCGACAAACCCATCACTTGATACCGCCATCAAGACAAAGCTCTTTAGATCCGCCGACGTTGGACGGATTATAAAGGCATCGGATGAAACAACGCCATCAATGAAGGCGATGCCGACCTTGTGAAAATAGGGACGTATCTTGCCGAACAGAATGTCGCCTGTGCTGAATCGCAACTTGGAACTGGTAACCTGTTCGGCGTTGCCCCAGTCCGCCAGTGAAATTGAACGACGCGGCATGTGTTCCAAGCCGATATATGGCGAGTCTGGTTCGAGCGATTCAGGCGAGACCATTTCGCGGGTGTCGGTGCAAATATTGCCAAGCGTTAGTTTTCTCCACCCATCCGGCACGCCGTTGACGATGCGGGTGTGTTCGTGGCCGGGGAAGCGGAGGCGGACGAACCATTCGCGATACAACAGCCGCGCCGATTCCTCCAACAAGCCCATCCGGCGGCGGTTGTTCTCAATCAGGTCGTCGTAGGCGGTGAGGATGGAAGCGATGCGTTCTTGGGTGTCGCTATCGGGAACTCGAACTTTAAAACTGTGAACAACATTCCTGTCGACTCCAGGAATAGCGGCTTTGTCGCTTTGATAGTCCCGCAGCGCGTTCTTCAAAAAGTATGCTGCAAATTTCGGGTGGGTGCCCTTGAAGTCAACGACATAGAGAGCTGTATTAAGAGGCCAGTAGTCTCGCTCCAAGTAAAACACTTCGCCGATTGTTCCATATCGTCCCGTTACAACACCCGGCGGTTCTGCTTTGGCCTGATTGTGGAAACCTGTGATACCAGAAGATGAAACCACTGGCACGTCTCCTTCATGACGTGAATCGCTGGGAAGATCGTGACCACGTTTGAGGGTAATCACGTCGCCGAGATTGCAAGATCGCCACGTCATACCCCAAATCCCTCCATGTTCTTCTGAATCCGCATTGCCCGTTCGACGGCGGCCATGGGCATTGCGTCTTCGTCGCGGAGCGACATCGTGATGGTAGCCGTGGGTTTCAACCCACGGATCATGGTGCCAAAAATAATCGGCGTCGCGGCGCGACGCATGAATCCGCGTGCCACCCCGCACGATGCCATCGCATCAACCGTCGCGCCGCGACGGGGGAAATATGAAACCCGATGATCCGGGCGTTGAAACGCCCGGCTACCATCAATGGTCGCTCCGCGACCGGGGACCGCCTCTTTGTCGCGGAGCGACATTGTGATGGTAACCGTGGGTTTCAACCCACGGATCACGATACGATAAACGGACCGCGTCGCGGCGCGACGCATGAATCCGCGTGCCACCCCGCACGATGCCATCGCATCAACCGTCGCGCCGCGACGGGGTGAATTT
>CAIQXC010000509.1 GCA_903875675.1 Akkermansiaceae bacterium | reverse complement strand
GGCGTATTGTTCGGTGGAAAACGTTGGGATTATCATGATCGGGGTGGGGGCTGCGATGTTGGCGCGGGGGCATGGCGACGCGCCTTGGGGGCGTTTGGCACTGGCGGGGGCCTTGTTGCATGTGTGGAACCACGGGGCGTTCAAGGCCCTTTTATTTTTTGGGGCGGGTTCTGTGTTGCACGCCACCGGCACTCGGGAGATGAGTCGTTTGGGTGGGTTGTGGCAGCGGATGCCGTGGACGGCGGGACTGTTTGCACTGGGCGCGGTGGCGGTGGCGGGGCTGCCGCCGCTCAATGGGTTTGTCAGCGAGTGGCTCATCTACCTGGGGCTGATTGATGCGGTGGCTGGCAAACAGGCATCGGCCTGGGCGGCGATGCCCGCAGCGATATTTCTGGCGATGGCCGGGGCGCTGGCGCTGGCGACCTTTGCCAAGGCGGGAGCGACGATGTTTTTGGGGGCGGCTCGCACGAAACCGGCGGCTCAAGCGCATGAGTGCGGCAATTGGATGCTCGCGCCGATGGTGACGTTGGCCGGTATTTGTCTCGGGCTGGGGCTGGCTCCGGTGCTCGTCTGGCCGGCTCTCGAACGTGCGGCGGATGTCTGGCACGCGGGGTGCCCAGCCAGAGTGACGGTGCCGCTGGTTACGCTGGGCTGGGTGCAACTCGGGCTGGCCGGGTTGATGGCCGCCGCCGGAACCATCCTGTGGCGCAAAGTCCGGGCTAACAACCTGCGCCGCGGCCCGACATGGGACTGTGGCTACGCGGCTCCCAGTGCACGGATGCAGTACACCAGCGGGTCGTTTGGGGGGCTGGCTGCTGCTTGGTTCGGCTGGATCTTGCGGCCGCAGCGGATGTTGCGGCGCGTCCGCGGTCATTTTCCGGCTGAGGCGATCCGGCTGGAGCGGGTGCCTGAAACAATGTTAGAGTTGGTGATTCAACCGCTGGCGGCGCGGGTGATGCAATTGTCCACTGCGGTGCGGCGCTTGCAACACGGGCATCTATCTGTTTACATCCTCTATGTGGTTGCGGCGCTCGCCGCACTGACGGCCCTGGTTTTATTGGAAAACGTGCCATGAATTCGCTCCTCGACCTCATTTTGCGACTCGACTGCTGGCTGCTGCTTGCGCCGTTGCTGCCGGGTATCATCAACAAGGTCAAGGCGTGGGTGGCCGGGCGACGGGGACCGCCCGTGCTGCAGTTGTATTACGATCTGGCCCGGCTATGGAAAAAGGGCGTCGTGTTGAGCACGCTCGCCTCCCCGGCCTTTGTGATTTTGCCCGCGGTGACGTGGGTGGCGCTGCTCAGTGCGGCGATGCTGATGCCATTGGGGCCGCTGGGGGCTGGGCTGACGTTTCGTGGCGATGCGCTGCTGTGGCTTTACTTGCTGGCGCTGGGACGGTTTTGCACGGCGTGGGCGGCGATGGAAACCGGTTCGGCGTTTGAGGGCATGGGCACGGTGCGCGAGGTAAGTTATGCGGTGTTGGCGGAAGCCGCTCTCATTGCCGCCGTGCTGGCCCTCAGCGTGCAAAGTGGCAGCATGGCACTGGCGACGATGCTTGGCCCGCCGATGGGGGCGGGTGCGGCGCTGCTAGCTGCGGGGTTGTTCATCGTGCTGCTGGCTGAAAATTGCCGGGTACCGTTTGACGACCCAAACACCCATTTGGAACTCACCATGATTCATGAGGCCATGGTGCTGGATCACAGCGGGCCGCCTCTCGCCGCCATCTTGCATGGTGCCTCGATGAAATTGTTGCTTTTCGCTGTTTTGTTAGTGCAGGCGGTCTTGCCGATGAGTCAGCTCAAACCGTTGGCGGCCGGTGCGGCGCTGGCCTGCGGCGTGCTTGGGGTGACCGTGGCGGTCGGGCTGGTTGAGTCCCTGTTGGCGCGCTTTGCATTCCGGCGGGTGCCGCTGTTGCTAACCACGGCGTTTCTGCTGTGCTTGTTCGCTCTGCTGGTGGCATGGAAAGGCGGGCTGGCATGAATCACGCGCACTTGAATTTACTCATCGGCTTGGCAATGGGACTTAATTTGTTGGCCCTTGGCACCAGTCGGCTGCCGTTGCTCATCCGCGCAATGTCTGCCCAGGGCGTGATCTTGGGGGTGATGCCCACCTTGATGGAGCGCCCCGACTGGCGGGTCCTGTTAGTGGCTGCGGCGACCATCGGCGGCAAAGGACTGTTCATTCCCGGAATGTTGCGCCGGGCCATGCGCACGGTGCAGATCGACCGCGAACTGGAGCCACTCATCGGTTTTGTGCCGTCGATTTTGTTAGGTGCCGGCGGCACCATTGCGGCGCTGGCCCTGACGCCCTTGCTGCCCTTGCTGCCAGAGCACGCAAATTCGTTGTTAGTACCAGGGGCACTGGCCACGGTGCTGACGGGTTTGATATTACTGATAGGCCGGACCAAGGCGATTTCCCAGGCCTGCGGATATTTGATTTTGGAAAACGGCATCTATCTGTTTGGGTTGTTGCTGATTCAGGCGATGCCGCTGATGGTGGAGGCCGGGGTGCTGCTTGACCTCACCGTCGGGGTGTTTATCCTCGGCATCATCGTGGACCGCATTCAGCGTGCGTTTGATTCGTTAGATACCCGCAAACTTACCGCCCTACACGAATGATCTCGCTTCTTCTCATTCTGGTGCCTTTGGTGGCGGCTGCGCTGGCAGCGGCGTGGTCGGACTCCCGCACACGGCCGTGGTTGTTGCCGGGTGCCGGGCTGATTCACTGTGTGCTGGCGTGGTGGTTGTTTTGCAATCCGCCGGTGGTGGAGGCAGGGGCCTGGCTGGGTTTTGATCCGCTGGCGCGGGCGGTGTTGCCGGTGGTCTCGCTGTTATTTTTGGTTTGCGCCTGTTATGGGGTGACCTATCTGCGGATTCGCAGCGAGCGGCCGAACCGGACGTTTGTTGCGGCACTGCTTGCGGTGCTCGGGCTGCTGAGCGCGGGCCATCAGGCGCGACATCTCGGGCTATTATGGATTTTCACCGAAGGGGTGACGCTGGCAGCGGTGCCACTGCTGCACTTCAACGGCACGCCTCGGGCGTTTGAGGCCACTTGGAAATACCTGTTGGTGGGCGGCACCGGGATCGCGCTGTCATTGCTGGGATCCTTGTGCCTCGGCTATGCCTCGCTCTACGGCGGTGGCGATGGACAACTGACGTTCGTGGCGCTCATGGCCCAAGGCGGCGGACTCTCTCGGCCATGGGTGCTCATCGCCTGGGTATTGTTGTTAGTCGGTTACGGGACAAAAATGGGGTTGGCACCGATGCACACCTGGAAGCCGGATGCCTACGGCGAGGCACCCGCCATCGTTGGTGCCATCCTGGCAGGAGGCGTTACCTCGGTGGCATTCACCGCGCTGCTGCGAGTGCGGGCGGTGGTTGGAGCCGCAGGCTCTGGTGCGGTGGCCGATCACACGCTGATGGCCATCGGCTTGTTCTCGATGCTGGTGGCGGCATTGTTTTTGCTAGGCACGCGGGATTACAAGCGGATGCTGGCGTACTCGAGCGTCGAGCACATGGGCATTCTCACGCTTGGTGCGTCGTTGGGGCGGGCCGGGGTGGCGGCAGCGCTGTTTCACGTGTGGAGCAATGGTCTAACCAAAGGAGCGCTATTCCTGAGTGCCGGAAACATCCGGCGTGCGGCCGGCTCGCCCTCGATGGATGCGGTGCGGGGGATGAGCGTGCTGACGCCGCGCTCGGCGGCGATCTTTGTGACTGGGATGTTTGCGGTGACGGCGTGCCCGCCGTTCGGGCCGTTTTTCAGTGAGATCAAGGTGCTGCGGGCGGCTCTGGAAAGCGGGCACTGGGTGGCCACCGCGATGTTTCTCGGCTGCCTGTTGCTGGCATTTTTCGGAATCACCCGGGTCGTCTTCGGTATCGTTGATGGCCGCCCGCGCCATGCCGCCAAAGCGGGCAGCAAGCGCTTCGTGGAAACCGCTGGGGTGATCGTACCCCCGTTTTTCTTGTTGGTTCTATCCCTTTGGCTGGGCCTGTTTACGCCGCACATCGTGACAGACGCCTGGGCAGCTGCCGTCACCCAACTTTTTTCCTATTAGATGAGTGCATCGACCCCGTTTGCCTTGTTAGCGAATACCGGCAGTCTGCCGTGGGCGGAGGTGCCGGCGTGGCCGGTGGCTGATTTCATCCGGGCCTGCGGCACCGAGCTGGGTCGCGGAGCACGGCTTTGCTCGCTGTTTGGGGTGGCCGAGGGGGATACCACGCAACTGGTGGCGGTGCTGGCGTTTGATGCCGACAGCACCCTGGCAGTCGGTCGCAGCACGCCGTTCAGCGGGGGCTATCCGTCGCTCACGCCGAAGCACCCGCAGGCGCATTTGTTTGAGCGCGAGGTGTGGGAACAGCACGGTCTAACTCCCGAGGGCCATCCGTGGCTCAAGCCGGTGCGGCGCACTGCCGGCAATGCTCCCGCCAACGGTGAATTTTTCCGGGTGGCAGGTGGGGAAATCCATGAGGTCGCCGTCGGCCCGGTGCATGCCGGCATCATCGAGCCGGGGCATTTCCGCTTTCAATGCGCCGGGGAGGAAGTGCTGCATCTGGAAATCGCCTTGGGCTACCAGCACCGTGGCATCGAGGAGGGGCTCGGTGGCGGGCCTTACCGAACGACCTTGATTCAAATGGAAACCGTCGCCGGGGACTCCAGCATCGCCCATGCCACGGCCTACGTGACATTGCTGGAAGCCCTTGCCGGCAGCGAGGCACCGCTGCGGGCCCAGTGGCTGCGTGCCATCGCCCTCGAACTCGAACGCCTCGCCAATCACACCGGCGACCTCGGCGCGCTCGCCAACGACGTGGCATTTCTGCCGACGTCCTCCGCCTGCGGCAAACTTCGCGGGGATTTCCTTAATCTAACGGCGTTGCTGTGTGGCAACCGTTTTGGCCGCGGGCTGGTTCGCCCTGGCGGCAGCCGCCACGACTTGGAGCCCGCCCGCGCTGCAGAGATGTTAGAAAAACTGCTGCCCGCCCTAACCGATACGGCGCAGGCCATCGCCTGGCTGTGGGACAGCTCTTCGGTGCGCTCGCGGTTTGAGGGGGTGGGCAGGGTGTTTGCAGCGCAGGCCGCCGAGATCGGCTTGGTCGGGCCGGCGGCGCGGGCCTGCGGCTTGGTGCGCGATGTGCGCTATGATCATCCGGCTGGCTGGCACCGTTTTGCCCAATCGCCGGTGACGGTCTGGCCGGGGGGGGATGTGTTTGCCCGGGCCAGGGTGCGCTCGTTGGAAATCCAGCGCTCCGGCGAGTTTCTCGCTGGCCAACTCAACAGCCCGCCGGAGGGCGAGTTGCACGGAGATCTGGCGGACCCCGAGCCCGACACACTGGCCGTGGCCCTCGTCGAAGGCTGGCGCGGTGAAGTGTGCCACGTCGCCCTGACTGACAACGCCGGGCGTTTCCGCCGCTACAAGATCACCGACCCGTCATTCCACAACTGGAGCGGGCTGGCGCTCGCCTTGCGCGGCACCGCCATCTCGGATTTTCCCATCTGCAACAAGAGCTTTAATTTGTCCTACTGCGGCTTCGATCTCTAACGAAACTTCGCGTCAGACACAGGACACAGGACAGCATCAATGGTTTTCAAGTAATCTAACCGGAAAAATTCCGCAATGTTCATCCACGACACCCTCCTCCACCGCCTCAAGCGCGGCTGTGAGACCATGGCCTATCCGCGAGGCCCGGCCCCGCCTCTGCCCGGGCGCCACGGCGGGGCTCTGCAAGTGGAGTCCTCGAAATGCCCGGACGCCTGCCGGGTGTGTGTGCCGCTGTGCCCGACCCGTGCGATCAGCCGTGAGTTAGGTCAAGCGGTGGCGTTGGATATGGGTCGCTGTGTATTTTG
This sequence comes from Akkermansiaceae bacterium, assembly GCA_903875675.1. Classification (GTDB taxonomy): domain Bacteria; phylum Verrucomicrobiota; class Verrucomicrobiia; order Verrucomicrobiales; family Akkermansiaceae; genus Luteolibacter. The sequence goes on along the minus strand of CAIQXC010000509.1, from coordinate 20,678 downwards.
CGCGGCATGTGTGGAAGGTTGTCCGCAGCAGGCGATCACGCAGACGGGCGATCACCGGATGGCGGTGCGCCGCCGCGAGGATTTGCTGCTCGGTGCGCCGGGCCAGGAGCAAGTGCGCCTCGCCGCCGCCCTCGACGCCAAACTCCGCAAACTCTTCGGCCGCTCGCTGCGCCTGCGCCAAGTCAGTGCCGGCGGTTGCAACGCCTGCGAGGCCGATACCAACGTGCTCGGCACCATCGGTTGGGACCTCGGCCGCTTCGGGATCCAATTTGTCGCCTCGCCCCGCCATGCCGACGGACTGCTGATCACCGGGCCGGTTAGCAAGGCGATGGAGTTGGCCTTGAAGAAGACCTACGATGCGGTGCCCGAGCCGAAGATTGTCATTGCGGTGGGGGCCTGTGCGATCGCCGGAGGCCCGTTCACTGGGCATCCCCAGGTGCTCGACGGTGCTGCCGCAGTGGTGCCCGTCGATCTCTACATCCCCGGCTGCCCACCCCATCCTCTAACCATTCTTGACGGCCTGCTGCGCTTGTTGGGCCGGTTGGAAAGCGGGCGTTAGGGCCAACCCTTGAAATTTGCCATGGCAAGAGTCGCAGGCAAGCGACAAATATTCTTGCGCGGGTCCTCAGCTTGACCGCAATTTCACGGGAATTGAACTGGCTCGACCTTGTGGCGCTTTGGATATTCGTTTGTTCTTTATAGACGATGGGGGATATGTACCATTTCGGTGTCGTGTTTGAGTATTGTTTTCATGGCTCGTATCGAATATGTCACACTCCCGATTTCATGGCCCAACGCTCGCCCTGGCCGGCACACTCTGCCTGAGCGGCTGCGCCACTTACCATGCGTTGCCGCTCATCTCTGCGGATGTTGAACGCAACCTCCGCCCCCTCGACGGCGACGCACTTGCCATCGCGGCCCGAAAAATCAACCATCCGCTGCTCCATTCCCTGCGCTTGGATGCCAGCGACGGGCTTTCGCCAGATGAAGCTGAGCTGCTCGCCGTGTTGCTCAATCCAGCGCTGCGGGCCCTGCGCGATCAGGCAGGTGAGGCACGAGCCCAACTTTTGAAAGTCGGCATCCTGCCCAATCCCCAATTGAGCGGCAATCTTGACTTCGTCACCGGCGGCACCACTGAAGGCACCCGGACCGGTTTTGGCCATGGCCTGAGCTGGGATTTGCAGGCCCTGGTTACCCGGGGACAGGACGTCGCCAGCGCCCGCAACGATGAACAGGCGGTGCGTCTCGACATCGCCTGGGACGAGTGGCAAACGGCGCTTGCCGCCCGTTCCGCAGTCTATGATCTTGTCTCGCTGCGTGCCCAAGTGGCCCAGGCCAAGGACATCTCGGAGCGGCTGGCCAGCAATGTTGATTTAGTTAGAAAAGCCGCCGACACCCATGAAATGACGGTTCTCGAATCGGCCACGGTTGAGGCATCTGCCAACGACGCCCGTGCCGTGCTGCTCGGCCTCGAGCAGGAACTCGAGCAGCGCCGCATCGCACTCAACCGCGCCATCGGCTACCCGCCAGCCACCAGGCTGCGCCTCCAAAGCGGCACAGCCCTTTCCTCGCGGGTCGATCCGCCATCGGCCTCCACACTGCTGCATGGCTTGGAGGAGCGCCGATTGGACCTGCTTGCCCTCAAACGCGGTTACGAGAGCCAGGATGCAAAACTGCGCTCGGCCATTCTCGCCCAGTTTCCTAACATAACAGTCGGTTTCAACCGCGCAATTGATACCGGCAACGTTCACACACTGGGCCCGACCATCACCCTTGCGCTTCCGCTCTTCGACCACAATCAAGGCAACATTGCACTGGCAAACGCCACGCGACAGCGCCTGTTCGACGAATACACCAACCGTCTTTTCACGGCCCGGGCGGATGTTGCGGCGGCGCTTGCTGACATTCAGGCGCTCAATGGTCAAATCGCTCACGCGGACCAGGCGCTGCCGGCTCTCCGCCGGCTCGTCGAGATATCTGGGAAGGCCGTCGCGGAGGGCAACGCCGGAATTCTCGGCTATTACCTAACGCAAAATGATCTCAGCCGAAAATCCCTCGACGTCATGAAGCTAAAACAGCAACTCGCCCAGGCCCGTATGGCCCTCGAAATTGCCGCCGCATGGCACCTTTCCCCATGAAACGATCCCCATCAACCCTGCTCGCCCTCGTCCTCGCGACTAGCGCCTGCCATCACGCCGGCCCAGCCGCAGAAAAGGCGGAAGATGACGTGAAGGCCACCGCCACCGTGAAAACCGCCAAGCTCGGCAAGGAAACCATCGCCGCCACCCTGACCGCCTACGGGACGGTCGTCGCCCAACCCGGCGAGCTCGTCGGCGTCTCGGTGCAATATGAAAGCAAAGTCATGCGCTTGCTGGTTTCGGCCGGCGAACCGGTAAAGGCGGGTCAGCCACTCATCGAGGTCGAGCCCAGTCCTGACACGAAGTTGCAGCTCGCCCAAGCCACCTCCGCCGCCGAGTCTGCGCGCAGCCAACTCGAACAAATGGAACGACGCTTTGAGATGAAGCTGGCGGTCAATCAGGACCTCCAGCAGGCACGGCAAACCGCCCGGGACGCCGCCGCGAAACTCAGCAGCCTCATCGCCCGAGGTGCTGGCGAGCGAACGACCCTCAAGGCCGAGCTCAGCGGCTTGCTTGCCTCGATCGACGTGCGGATCGGGCAGATTGTCCCGGCTGGCGCTCCGCTGCTGGCGCTTGTTCCGGCTCGCAAGATCGAAGTTCTTCTGGGGGTGGAACCCGAGAATGCCGGTCGGCTTCATGATGGCCAGAACGTCCGGCTTCACGCGGTCAATCAGGATGCAGTGGAAGGCACCGGGGGAATCCGTTTGGTCACGCGGCGGGTCAATCCGCAAACCCGGTTGGTGGACACATTCGTGACGGTGCCGCCAGACCTGCCGCTTCTTCTCGATGGCTATGTGTGTGGGGAAATCCGCGTCGAGGAAAAGGACGCCTTCGTCGTTCCGCGCGATGCCGTCCTGCCCGACGAGGACGGCTCGGTGCTTTTCACCGTTCGCGATGGCCATGCCGTCAAGCATCAGGTGACCACCGGCTTGGAGACTGATGATCTAACGGAAGTGTCCGGTGCCACCCTTCATGAAGGAGACGAGGTCGTCACCACCGGCAACTATCAACTGCAGGACGGCATGGCCGTTAGCTGTTCCGAGTGATGCAATTCCCACTGTTATGAACTTCACCCGCTGGGCGCAGTCTCACGCACGTTCGATTGTTTTCCTCATCGTCGTTCTCGCCATTGGCGGTGCGATGAGCGGGTGGAACCTGCCCGTCGCTCTTTTCCCGCATGTCGATTTTCCCCGCGTCCGGGTGAGTGTCGATGCAGGGGACCGGCCGGCCGAGCGCATGGCTGTTGAAGTTACCTATCCGGTCGAGGAGGCCTTGCGAGCTATTCCCGGCGTCCGTCACATTCGCTCGACGACGAGCCGCGGCAGCAACGAGATCTCTGTGACCTTTGATTGGGGAGCAGACATGGTGCAGGCGCTGCTGCAAGCACAGAGCGAGTTGACCCGCGTGCTGCCGAGTTTGCCGCAGGGAACCACCTTCGAGGTGGCACGGATGGACCCGACGGTGTTTCCCGCCATTGCCTATAGCTTGACGTCGCAGACCCGCTCACTGGTTGAGCTGCGCGACTTCGCCCTATATCAACTCCGGCCGATTTTATCGACCATCCCGGGTGTGGCAAAAATCGTGGTGCAGGGCGGCGCAAGCGAGGAATTCCGGGTGATCGTGGATCCTGCCAAGCTCCAGTCATTCGGCGTGACGATCGGCGACGTGGCCAAGGAACTCTCCGCCTCTAACGTGCTGCACGCCCTCGGACATCTGGAGGATCATGACAAACTCTATCTGGTGGTCTCCGACACCCGCTTCAAAAATATGGCGGAAATCGCCAATAGCATCTTGCGATCCGGTGCCAATGGGGTGGTTCGCGTCAGGGATGTGGCCGAGGTTAGAGACGACACCGAGCCGCAATTCATCCGCGTGACCGCCGATGGCCGCGACGCCGTGATCTTCCAGATCTATCAGCAGCCAGGCGCCAACACGGTGCAAATCGCCGCCGACGCAAAAGCGAAGCTCGCCGCCCTCGGCGATAAACTGCCGGCGGGCGTCAAGCTATCTCAATGGTACGACCAAAGCGACCTGATCGTCGCCTCCGCGAAAAGTGTCAGTGATGCCGTGCTCATCGGTGCGGCCCTCGCCGCGTTGGTTCTCTTCGCATTCCTGAGAAACTGGAAGATCACGTTTATTGCGTTAGTGTCCCTCCCAGCATCGCTCGCCGCCACCGTCCTGTTGCTCAAAGTCCTCGGCATGAGCTTCAACATCATGACCCTCGGTGGCATGGCGGCAGCGGTTGGGCTCATTATCGACGACTCGATCGTGATGGGGGAACATATCATGCGCCGCCTGCGCAGCGGAACCGGCCATGAGCACGAACGGATCATGCGGGCCACTGCTGAGTTTACCCGGCCCCTCGCCGGTTCGTCCGCCTCAACCATTATCATCTTCCTGCCACTCGCGTTTCTAACAGGAGTGACCGGCGCTTTTTTTAAAGCCCTTTCGCTCACCATGGCTGCCAGCCTCATCCTCTCGTTCCTCATTGCCTGGCTCGCGGTGCCAATTCTAGCGGGAAAACTGTTGGGTAAAACTGACGCTGACCAGGAGGAGGGCGGCGCATTGACCCGTCGGTTGCATACCGGCTACGACCACTTGATGCGCTGGGTTCTGGCGAAGCCATGGTTGATTGTGGTCGTCATGCTTCTGCTAGGCGGTTCCGGTTGGTTTGCCTCGACGCGTGTTGGTTCAGGTTTCATGCCGACCATGGACGAGGGCGGATTCATTCTCGATTACGTCGCTCCACCCGGCACCTCGCTCACCGAGACCGACCGCATGCTCCTGCAAATTGAAGCCATCCTGCAAAAAACACCGGAAGTTGCCACCTACTCGCGGCGCACCGGTCTGCAACTCGGCGGAGGCTTGAGCGAGGCTAACATCGGCGACTTTTTCGTGCGTCTCAAACCATTCCCTCGCCGTTCCATTGTCGAGATTATGGACGATGTGCGCGGACAGATCGGCGAGAGCGTCCCGGGAATTGAGGTTGAGTTGCTGCAATTGATGGAGGATCTAATCGGAGATCTGACCGCCGTGCCCCAGCCGATCGAAATCAAGATCTTCACTGATGATGAAAAACTCTTGCTCGAAACCGCGCCCAAGATCGCTGAGGCCATCGCCAAGATCAACGGCGTCGTCGAGGTCAAAAATGGAATCGTTCCCGCCGGGGATGCCCTCATCGTCGAGGTGGACCGGGTGAAGGCCGCCCTCGATGGCCTCGACAGCGGTGAAGTGACCACCCTCCTGGAAGATTTTCTCCGCGGCAACGTCACCACTAACATCCAGCGCGGCCCGAAGCTGGTCGGCGTCCGGGTATGGACACCGAAGAACACCCGCCGAACCGAGCGCGACCTGCCCGAGTTCCAACTCCGTGCGCCCGACGGTCATCTCGTGCCGCTGGGCCGCGTCGCCACGATCAAGACGGTGACCGGTCAGCCGGAAATCAACCGCGAAGATCTCAAACGCATGGTTGCGGTGACCGCACGCATATCCGGTCGCGACCTTGGCTCGACGGTCGCTGATGTTAAACATATGTTAGATAGTAGTGACATGCTTCCCGCCGGGGTGTATTACAGTTTGGGTGGGCTTTATGAACAACAGCGGATCGCGTTTCACGGCATGCTTGTGGTGATGATTGCCGCCATCGTTCTGGTATTCCTGCTGCTGCTCTTCCTTTATGAAAGTTTCCGTGTTGCCATCGCCATGCTGGCCACACCGTTGCTCGCCCTGCCCGCCGTTTTTCTCGGCCTCTGGTTTACCGGCACTGAGTTGAATATCACCTCCATCATGGGCATGACCATGGTGGTCGGCATCGTCGGCGAGGTCGCCATCTTCTTCGTCTCCGAAGTCACCGAACTCGAAACCGCCACCGAGGGCCAAAATTTGAATTTCGCGGAACGGCTCTCGCTCGCCGGAAAAAACCGCATGCGGCCGATTGCCATGACTACCTTTGCCGCCATTTTGGCATTGTTGCCTCTCGCTCTCGGAATTGGCCAGGGCAGCGCCATGCAGCAACCGCTGGCCATTGCCATCACCGCCGGCCTTTTAGCCCAACTCCCGCTAACACTCATCGTTCTGCCGGCCCTGCTCGTGCTGGTCAAGGGCAAGCCGTCACTTTGATCCTAGAAAGGAAAATAGAAACCACGGATTGCACGGAATGCACGGATAATGAATGAGTTATGAATTTTGTAGCATTCACCATTTGGGTGAGTCTTGGATTTGATAGATACGGAACCATATGCGCATTCGCCAACCCGATGCACCCTAGAGTTGTTAAAATAGTCGCTACAATGGATCTCATATTTTCTCGCAGAACAGTGTAATTAGTACGGGCTAGAAAGGCGCCCAAAATCAGGGTGTTGTCGAGTTTAATAGTTGGGGTTCTGTCTAATAGACTGGAAACCAATGAACTATCGATCTGTAACCGATGGTTGATGACTTGGGCTGCCTAATGAAATGTGGAGCTTTTCGGGGCATCTGACTTTCGGGTTATTCCGGCTAATGAGGGGTGATGATCACCGATGGATGAAGAATTCTCCCTCTGTAGTTTTTTTTAGAGAAAGTGAGCTTGAAAGTGAGCCCTGCGCCAATCAAGCGCACATCAGCAATCGGAATTTGGCAATCATCAATCAATCTCTTTATCTCCAATCCAAAATTCAAAATATCGCGCGTCATCCGTCTTATCCGTCTTATCAGCGGTTCAAACCTCTTCCTCTCCGACAACCGACAAATCTTCTCTCCTCTTATGGCGGAAGTGGCTCGGGCGGCGCAACTGCGGCAAGCCGTTGAACTGCTTTTCCCATGGTCTGTTGTTTCAGGATGCGTGCTATCGTATTGCGAAACTCATTTTCTGCGGTGTCCACATCCGTCGAAGATAGCGACTTGCCTTCTGCGAGGCGATGCAGCACTTCGATGACGGTCATGACTTTAACCCGGTCATCCTTGCTCCAGGAATTGAGAATCCCTTCGTCGATCTGGTCAGATGGCTCGGCCTCCTTGCTGATGCCATCCTCACGCCGTGCGTGTGCCCAGGATGCGGCGCTGAGAATGAAGAGCAGCATTCGTTCTAGCAGAATGCCAGGAAGCTTGGAGCGTCTCTCAATGCCCGCCTCCACATAAGTTCCGCCCAAATGCACACCGGGGATTCGAATTGGCCCAAGCCTTACTGAGGGCAGTTTGTAGCGAACGACGTTGTCGGCCGTCATCCATGCACCGGCACCAAACGTCACTCCGCCAGCCAACGCAAAAATCCCCAATGATGCCCCACCCAACAAATAGTCGATCAAGACCGTCGAACTGGCACCCGTCACTGCTGCAGTTAGTATCAACTTTCTTTTATCCATGCCGAGGCAGCGCCAGACCTCGTCCGAAAATATGTCGGCTTCCAGGTTTGGCGGCAAGTCCCAGTGGTCATCGTGGTGACGGAAAAGTTTGAGGATCCTCTCACGGAAGGCAGTTTCGGTGGATCGAACCTCCACTTCAACCGCTAGCTTGGCTTTCTTCTTGGCTATGATATGACCCGCATCCGAATCGAAATGTGTCTTGGCGCGGAACTTGATGACCCGCTCCATGCCGTCGAGCATGATTTCCGCAGCATTCTCCAATCGCTCTTCCCAGGCTCGGCACAGCGCGGCAACCGTCGTCTGCATGGAGTCTCTCCAATCGGGCACGACGCTTTCCGCCGCTTGGAGAAGTTCGATGCGGTCGGCAAAGACGGCATTGCAGGCATTGAACTCGCGCAGTGTGTTGAAGTCCTTGAGCATCAGCTTCTTCCATTCCGGAACATATCTTCCCACGCCGCCTTTCGAATTGATAACGCCGATTCTCGCAACTCCGCAGAGACGCAAGATCTCAGCCTCCTGCCGGTCCGGTTCCCTCGGCTCACGGTCGCCGTCCACCACATAGATCACAGCCGCTCCATTCGCCAGCGGTTGCAGAATCTCACACTCCTCGGGATACCTCTCACGGTGGCCTCGAAAATTCACAAATGCACTGGCCGGATTTTCCAGGCCTTTGTATCCTCGCAGCCATTCAAGACAGGCACCGGGACTTTCAAATCCAGGTGTGTCATAGAGCACCATGATCTCATCGTCATCAACTCTAACTGGGTGGCGGGTCAGTCGGCGGGTCATCCCCGGGATGGGGCCGATGAGAATGCGGTCATTCTCGGCCAGCGTGGCGATGACCGAGGTTTTTCCCTCGTTAGGTTGACCGACGATAGCGAATGCTGGAATTGGGGTGGTGTCGGCCATGTCAGATATTTTCGGGAGGGCTGAGCGAGAGGAGGGATATGCGTGGGTCGCCAATGGCTGCCAGCTTGTCGTTCCAAACCGATCGGTCCAGAGCGGAAGCAACAGCCCATGTGCCATCCCCGGTGCGGACGCCGATCAAGACAACCCGCAGCGATGCACCAGCACCCAGTTTTGCCCTGGAATCCATCAGCAGAGTCCGGAATTCCCTGACGTATGGCATAAATGACTCTTGCAAGATGTGAAGATCCATCCGGCCCCCATCTGCAAGTGCCACCAGCTCATCCAAGAGCGCCGCTCTTGACTTCGGTAGCGAGGGCAGGTTCCTGAATTCGCTAGGTGAACTGCCATACTGGAATTCCAAGCGCTTGATGACGTTCCGCCTCAGTTTGTCACTCGATATCTCCTGCGGGATCAGCAGATACATGGGCCCTTGGGCTTGCGAGTTGTCTGATTCCATAACCGCAGCGTGTACCTCATGGGGCTCTTCCCAATCAGGCGCTTCAATTGATATATCCGGTGTTGCCAGACGGCGCCACAGGGCATCAAAGCGGTGTTGGCCAAAATCCTCGGCATGCAATTGCCTTCGGGACCCCATGCGGCCTGCCATGAGTAGAACCCCACGCGGCAGCACCCCCCAAATGAGACTCGAGAACACCAGAAACGACGACCAATTGATACTCGCGGTGTGGTCCATCCCTTTGACACCCTCATTGCGGAAAAATCGTGTGTTGCATATTTCCCGTGTCGTGGGGTGCCCGACGTCTCTCCCAAACAGACAGGTCCACGGCAACGAGATGAGACGGACAAATCCTTCCACCCGCTCAGCCTTGACGTAGGCCGCATCACTCTGCCAACCGTAGTCTTGGTTTGATAGACACTTGAACGAGAAAAGTGCGGCAAAGATCCCCAGCACCATGCCAAGCCCAAGGAAATGCAGTGTGTTGGCCAGCAGTGCCGAAATCAATCCATGCCTATCGGAAAATCGCAACCTCAATTCCCCGGCACCGGCACGCAGTGCCAATTTTCTAGCGGATCCGATCCGATCCGTAAACAGATGCTCTGTCTGCCGCACGCCACTGATCAGAATCCTCGCAAGCAAGCGCTTGAGAATCAGCGGCGACTCGGGCAGGTGCGGAAATTTCCGCCCTAACATGAGATAGAAGCCCAGCCCGGTAAGCAGCAGAGGAATCCCAATGGTCAGGAACCAGAATGTCAGGACATTCACCGGCGCGCCATGCGCGGTGAGTGTCGCCAATGCCCATGTCGAACCTAGCAAGAATGTTGCGATGAAACCCAGCGATCTGATCCATCGCAGCCATGCTTGTGCCTCCTGGCCGGGGGATGCCTGGTTCTTGGTTGACTCCCGGCGTCTTTCCTCCACCCAGGCACGGAAGGCCCGCGAGCGTGAACCTGCGGGGCCGCCGGCTTCACGATAGCGTTTGTAGAATGCCCGGTCGCGGCGCTTGAGGTCTGCGTCATCAAGGCCTCTCTCCTGCGTCAGGGCGACCTCCAAGTCGATGAGAGAGGCCAAGTCCCAAGGTGATTTGGCACCGGGCTTATCTGATTTCTTCAGTGCCTTGGAGGGATTCATTGTCGCATTTCACCCGGGAACCTCGGCCTCTTGGGCTTGGCTTCGTTCCGACTGAGGAAGAGCCTGTGCGAGCCCCACTTGATCAGAGCAAACACCCCGACGGCGAGGGCAATGAGCCGCTCGATAGAGCCACCGAAGAAGAGAAAGATATGGGTCTTCTCGATGGCGAGCGCGACGCCGAACGTGCAACCAACCATCGTCATCAGGCCCGAGATGCGATCAAAGCCCGGAACCTCATCGAAGGTCACGCGTTTACGGATGAACACGAGGGTGACGACCATCGCGAGGATTGGCAGGAAACAGACTAGCGGATTGACTTCTAGCAGGTTTTCGCGGACGAAAAAGAGCCTATACGCCGTGATCACCGCAGCAAACATCCCCGGCACACACGAGAGGTAGATGAGCCCACCGTAGAGGAATTTCCACGGTGGGGATCCACCACGCCCATCCGGATGCATCTGGCCCACGAGCCAGGCCCCAAGCGGCAGTGCGACAAAGGCTGCCGCAAGGAGCAGGGAATGCTGGTCGGCGTGTTGGATGAGTTCGTTGGTGGTCATGGGGGCGATGAAATATGGCTTCCTCTATCAGCTTGCTGCCAGGGAGGCTGCGCCTCAGACGCAAGACACAAGATTTGAAGACACAAGACGAGAAATTTGACCTAACGAATCATCCTTGATTTTCCGTGCCTCATTTCTTGATGCTACGCAATTCCGGTTGGGTGGTGGCGGCCTTGATGTTCTTGATGGCTTGTTCGATGGAGGTGACCCGCTGTTTGTTGCAGTCTTCAGGGAACTGGCCGTTCTTGAACTCCGTGTTGAACTGGTCGAGCAGCTCCTTGAGTTGAGGAATGCACTCACGGGCGGCCGTGCCGTAGCTCTCGATGGCCTTCATGATCTCACCGGTGCGGCTTTCACTGCCGTGCCCACCCTGGGTTTTGGCAAAGTCCACCCCGGCCTCGATGCCTTCCTTGAAATGATATTTTGTCAGGGCCTTGAAGCCACCCATGCGAATTTCGTTAGAAAACATCTTATCGGCGGGGCTCGGAGTTTTGACAGCCGCGAAAATGTCCGGGGCCAGTGCCTGAACGTCATCGACGGTTAGGTTATTTTCAAAGTAGCCGCGGAGGGTGGCGCGGGCCATGCCATCGGCGTTGCAGGCGATGGCGCGGATTGCCGGATAGAGCAAGGTGGTGTCGCTGGTTTTGACGGAGTTGGCCAAGGGACCGGCGAAGAGAGCGGAGGCGAGTTGGCCCTGAGTGAGCTGGACGGGATCTGCCCAGTTGATAGGCAGGAGGGGCTCGGCGGTTTGGGCGGTGGCCTTGAGAATGTCAGGCAGCATGGGTTTGGCCCCGGCATTGATTCCCTTGAGGGCCTGGGCAGCCTTGAAGCGCAGCCAGCGGTCTTCGTGCGAGAGGAGCCGGACAAATACTGGCAGGGCCTCGGTGCACTTGAGGTAGCCGAGGGTTTCGGTGGCACCTTGGCGGATGTGGGCATCACTGCCCTCCGCCATTTTGATCAGGTCGGGGACCATGGACTTGGCTTCGGGGCGTTTGGCCAATTCCTCGGCAGCCCAGCCGCGCACGATGGGTGACCAATCGCTGAAGGCCGCCACCAACTCCTTGGGGGTCATTTTCAGGCGATCCAAATCGAAGCGTCCCGAGTTGATGGCTGCGGCCACTTCCTGCTTGGATAGTGCGTTGGCGGGGCTGGCGTCTTTGCCGGTGATGCAAAGTTTTTTCAAGGCCAGCGAATAGGTTAGCACATAACTGGCGGTGGGGCTGAGGCCGCTGTAACTACTTTTTCCGTAGTAGGTATTGTCATCGGTGGAGCCGGGGCCGTATTGTTCGCCGCCGTCATAGACAAACGAGCCATCGCAGCGGCGTTCCAGATCGAAGTGGGCAGAGGCCTCTTTGAAGAAGGCGGCGCCTGCGGCGGGGCCACCGACGTTGGCACCGAGAGCGCCCCAGAGGTAGCTGAATCCTTGGCCGGTGTGGCCGCACTCGCGGTTTTTGTAGCCGGCGGTGGCCATTTTAGCGAAGAACTGAGCTTGCTTGGGGTGGTCTCCCTGCAAGCCGAACAACATGGCGGTCATGGCGTCTTTGCCATTGTTGTCATGAAATGGCCAGGGTTCGTGTTCGCCATAGGGAATGGCTCCCTTATCAACAAAATAGCCGAAAAACTTGGAGGCTCGCTCGATCGCCTGATCCACTTCGGGGTCGTTTATGCCGCATTTTTTGCCCATGACAATGGCGAGATTGGCACCTAGGCCTGCCTGATTGACCGGACCATAAGGAGGGATGGACCCGTGGAGTTGGCCATCGGGGGTGCGGTCTGCGAAGCCATGGCCGAAGGTGCCATACATGCCTTGGCCCTTGGCGGTGGAGAGGGTGATTTCGCGGATGGCCGGGAGAACCTCCTTGTCGCCGGTGCGCAGGAAATACTCGCCAAGGAAGAGGTTGCGGTAGCCGCTTTCCCAAGCCCCCAGGCCGCCTTCTTTGAGTTTCATGTTAGGCGGCCCCATCTTGTGAGCGAACGCCTGGAGTTTGGGCAGGTAGGCGGGGTTGCCGGTGGCTAACAATGCCAAGCCGGTGATAGCGCCGCTCCAATCTTCGTTGAGCGGTTCCTTTTCCAACACCTTGCAGGCATCATCAAAGATCTTCTGAGATTTCGGGCAGTTGTAGGGAGCTGTGGCACTGTACGTCCCCATCACCTGTAACTTGAGTTGCGCCACATCCGTTTTTCCAGCCCGCCAGCGGGTGAGCTTGAGGACCCCTTGGTTGTTAGCTTTCTCAGCTTCCTGGATCGCCGCGGAGATACTTCTGCGGGCATCATCAGTGAATAACTTGCCGCCGATGCCCAGAATCACATCGTTGACTTGCATCACGCCGTCGGCCGGGGATTTGGCACCGACATGGGTGACCAATATCTGCCTGCTAGGAGCGGTGGTACGGCCTTGGAGGCCATCGAAGTGGGTCGCCGGTTTTAGATAGATCCAACCTCGCAATCCGGTGGCACCGAGGTTGTAGGTGCCCTTTGGATCCACGCCTGTGGTTTCGCCTTTGGTGAGGTCCGGCGGTGCAGGTGGTGCTGCCGCGTTGAGTGGCACGCTGCTCATCAAGGCCAGGACTGCGGCAAGGGAAAATAGACCCAGCGGCAAGGGCTTGTGACGGAGGACCGGATAGGACGTGGCTGTTAGGCGTGATTCTGCGACTGACGGTTTCATAGGCGATGATTTTGGGCAACAGGGACGGACGGCTCAGGTGCCCGAGCCGGTGGCCGTGCGGGGCAGGATACGCGGCGGAAGTCGCCGGTATTTCAACTTCTGGACGAAGGACCGGGCTCGTTGTTGCGAGGGTTGCCTTTGACGAGGTCGGGGCCACTGGGTTGGCCGACCATACCGGTGACGCCCCAATCCTCAGAGTGTTTGCCATACTCGGTGTGGAAGGTGCGCAGATTCGCATTGGCGATGAACTCGGGATGTTCGACGAGCACATCATAGGGGCCGGCGCGGCTGAAGATTTTGGTCATAATGGGCACCAGATCGAGGACGAAAAGGGTGCCGAAGATCACGAGGAACTGGAACAGGCCGGCGATCCATTTTTGTCCTTGTTCGGCTAACTCCGCAGGGTCTGCATCAGGAGCTGGCACAAAGATAACCCGGTAGAGGCCGATGGTTTCCTCCATCGGATCGAGCACGCCAGTCATCTTGCGTTCGATGCGCTGGATGGGCGGCAGATACCGTTCCTCATGGCGTTTGGTATTGCTGGCATGGGTGGCAACGAGCGCGGCGGTCTGCTCGTCGAGGCGGGTAACTTGCAGCGGATGCTCGGTTTCCAAGGCCGCGATATCGGCATTGAGTTTGGCCAAGCGCTCTTTGCGGACGCGTTCTTTCTCCTGGGCCTCCTCGATGAACGCGTCGCGCTTGCCGACGAGTGCGTCGAGATATGCGTTGCGATCCTCGAGGCGGGCCGCGGCAATTTGTTTGTCGCTCGCGAGCAAGGCTTCTTGTTGGAGAGTGAGCGCCGAATCCAGTCGCTTCAACTCGGCATTGACGAGCTTGTCGCGCGCCGTCATGTCCTTGGTGCGCGGTCCCGAGCCTGACTTTTTGGGTTCCGGATAAAATTCATTCGGCTGGCCGTTGCTTTCGCGAGCGATAGCCTCGACGAGGCGGTTATGCAAATCCTGCTTTTCTTCGAGTTTAGCTTTGGTTTTGGCGAGGGTTTCTTTTTGGGCTTCGATGTTAGCGAGCACATTGCGGGTTTCGCCGCTTGCCGGCGGGACAAAGTCGGGCTCCCCGGCCCGGCGTCGCTCGTCCTCCATCCGCTTTTCGGCGTAGTCCTCTGGGTTGAGGATGGCGGTTTCCAAGGCGGGCAATTGGGCGAGGAGCGCATCGTGCTGAGTGGTGTAGGCGGCCACCAGCTGTTTGCGGGCCTCAGCATCATCGTCACGGATTTTTTGCAACTCCGCAGCGAGCTCGGTGCGTTTGGTGGCCTCTTCCTGGCGGAAGGTGTTGAGTTTTCCTTGCAACTCGGTTTGCATGCGGTAGGTGATGGCCGGGCGATATTGGTCCAGGCAAAAGGGGAAGCTGATCGCCACGCTGACCACCGCCGAGAGAGCGAAGCGGAAGAGAACTTGCATGAAACGCCGCCACAACGGCTGGAACGGACGGTAGGTCGCCAGCAGAATACGGTCGGTATTCATGATAACGAACGACCACGCCAAGGCGATGGCAAACACCGACACCCAGGGCGGATTTGCGAAGCGGCTCTTGGCATAAAAGATCATGCCGAGGAACGACATCACGGTCGGAATCATCACCGTACTGCCTAACACAGCTATGCGTTCACGCTCACTTGGCGGGCAATGACGCAGCGTTTCCCATCGGGCTCCGGCCATCCAGTAGAGCGGCCGCATCCAGCGGTCCCAGCGTGCGGGTTGATTGGTGTCAAGGGTGGGTTCAGTAGGGAGCGGTTGCTGCATTGGCGTAGGTTTTTACATTCATCGAGCGGTTACGCTACTGGAATATGGATTTCTTTCAGTGTCCGGAAGGTTCTTGGTCCGTCGCAAGCAGATATGTTTTGGGCCGGTAGAGGATGGCGAAAGGCACGAAGATAATGGAGGCGGCGAGCATCAGCCACATGAAAAACCGGAAGTAAGCGGCTCCGTGAAGGCGGGTCTGGCCACCGGAAAACGCATGGTGTGAGAAGACGATGCCGGTGGCCGGACCGGCGCTGGGTAGTGGCATGCCGATCTCGCGGGAACGCCGTGTGAGCCATGGGTCTTTGGGGTGAAGGGCATCGAGCCATGAGGGTTGCGCGGCGGGTTCCGGCAGCTCCAGTTCGATGGTTAGGCCCTGATCCCACTGAGTATCCGGAGTTTTGTCCGGGCCGTTGCTGATGAGGCGGAAATGCTTGGAATCGAGAATCTCATAGCGGATCGGGTTGCCCCATGGGTCGTTGCCGAGCCCGGTTGATAGATCGGCCTCCGGTGGCAGTTTGCCATTTTGGCCGCTGATCATTGCCTCGATCCGGGTGGCGGCGGCCTCATACGCGGGTTGCCCCGGAATGGTGAGTTTGGGGCTCGCGTCATTTTTGTATTCGATGACGAAATCATCCGGCGTGTCGGATTTGCCGTCGTAGCCGGGCAGCACGAGTGTGTGAGGGGCCTCGCGTGAATTGGCTGGCAGTGCGGCGTTGGCGAGATCTGCCTGTTGGAGAGCGGCGCTGGGGATTTGGATGAGGTTGGCGGTGGTGGATGTGAACATATTGCCGAGCCAGACCGAGAGGAGGAAAAGGGACATGATCATCGACTTCATGTTCTTGGGGGCCTGGGTGTAGGCGAATTCCAAGCCGACGATGGAGACCATGATTTCTGCGGCGGTGACGATGATGAAGCCGAGCAGTTGCCAGCCGATAGAAGGTGAGAGGCCGCGGTCGATCCACGATTGCACCAGTGCGGTGAGGGCATACGACAGAGTGACAAGAAACAAGCCGATGCCAATTTTGCGCAGCGGCGTGACCCGGAAAAAGCGCTTCATGAATGGATAGATGACAAACGTGAACAGGGGGATGAAAATGAGAATGA
Organism: Akkermansiaceae bacterium; assembly: GCA_903875675.1. GTDB lineage: Bacteria > Verrucomicrobiota > Verrucomicrobiia > Verrucomicrobiales > Akkermansiaceae > Luteolibacter. The sequence continues at coordinate 4,615 of CAIQXC010000509.1, read as the reverse complement.
GGAACGGGTTGATCGCTTGGATCTGGCTGGCCAGCCAAGTGACGCCGAGGAACCTGCAATTCATCTGTCCGGCTTGGAATACCCAGGACGAGGACGTTTGGTCATAGAGCGACCAGAAGACCGCAAAAAACAAAAACAGTGGGATTAATTTGGCCAAGGCCACCATGCCCTCGCGGGACCCCAGTTCCGCGAAAAACTTTTTGTGACCGGCGGGTGGGATGTGAGCGAACTTGTGGCGGCCCATCCAGAATAGGAGTGTCGCGATGGCCATCAACACACCGGGTACGCCGAATGCCCAGTGCGGGCCGTACCACTCGAGCAGCCAGGGCGTGAGCAGGGTGGAAAAGACCGAGCCGAAGTTGATGGAAAAGTAGAACCAATTGTACACCTTGGTGAGAAGGTGCTGGTTAGACGGACCGAATTGGTCGCCGACGTTGGATGAGACGCAGGGCTTGATGCCGCCCGAACCAATGCAAATGAGCAGCAGACCCGCAAACAGCCAGTTCGATGAGTGGCCGTGTGTGCCCATCAGCGCCAGCGCCGCGTGGCCGCTGCAATATACCAGGCTGAGCGCCAAAATGGTCCGGTATTTGCCCAGAAAAATGTCACTGAGGAGGGCACCGAACAAGGGCGTGAAATACACCCAGGCGGCAAACTTGTGGAAGAGTTCGACGGCCTCGGCCTCCGGCATCGGGGTGCCACCGGCCCCATCCATGAGGTAGAGGTACTTCACCATGAAGAACCCCAAGATCGTGCGCATGCCGTAGAACGAAAAGCGTTCGGCTGCCTCATTGCCAATGATCCATGGGATGCCCGGGGGCATGTGCTCGGTGTCGATGGCGGTACTGCGGCGTGACATGGGGGATGGGTGTTGGAGGATCGTCAACTTTGGTTTTTAGCTCACGGCGAGGCGGATGCTGGGCAATTGCCGCAGAATATCAACCGCCATTTCTCCCGATTGGCACCTCATCGCAAAAAATGCCGACAGAGAGGCAACGTTGCCTTGCTATGGGATCCAGCCGCAGACTTGGCTGCCCTTGACCAGCAGATAGCCCACGCCCCCCGCCGCCGGCAGGGTGAGTACCCAGGCCCAAAGGATGCGTTCGACCAGCGAGAACTTGAGGGCGTTGAAGCGTCTGGCGCAGCCCACGCCCATGATCGAGGTGGTGATGCTGTGGGTGGTGGAAACCGTCATGCCGAAGTAGCCGGTGGCCGCCAGCAGGGTGGCGGCGGTGGTTTCTGCGGCGAACCCGTGAACCGGTTGGAGTTTGACGAGCTTGTGGCCGAGGGTCTTGATGATGCGCCAGCCACCCGCAGCGGTGCCGGCAGCCATGGTCAGCGAGCAGAGGACTTTGATCCAAATGGGCACGTCGGGCGAGAGGTCGTGGACTTTGCCGGCGGCGACAACCAGGGGATTTTTGCCGGAGGCAGCGGCTGTCTGCATCTCCTTGGTGAGGGTTTTCTGCCAGTCGGTGTGCTTGCCAGCCGTCAGCGGTCCAACCAGCGGCAACTTCGGAAACCACCGCGACTCCTCAACCTCCAAAATCGCCCTGTGGGCCCCGGCGGCCAGCGACGCGCTGAGCCTCGCCCCGTCCGTTGACTCGGCCGAGGCATAGGCCTTGGCCGCCAGCGTGAGAAACGCCTCCTTGAACTCACCGGGTGCCAGGCGCGTGCCCTCGCTTTCCAAGATTTTCGCCGCTGCCAACCGTTCAGCTGCGGTGCACTGCGGGTTTTGCAGCTGTTTGATGCTGGACTCGGCGATTTCAGACTTGTCCATGCGCAGAAACCCGAGCCAATTCGGCAGGGTGGCAAACGTCCCGGTGGCGGTCGCTGTGACCAGTGCCAGGGTGATCACGCCCATCGTCTTCTGGGCGTCCGCCAGCCCGTGGGCAAATCCCATGTAACTGGCGCTGAAAATTTGTGCCTTGCCGAAAAACCGGTTCACAAAGCGCGGCTTGGCACTGCGCAGCAACGCGTAGAGCAATCCCATGATGAGCCAGCCGCCAATAAACCCGATGATCGGCGAACCGATCATCGGAATGAGCACCTTGTGCAGCACCCCTTCCATCACCACTTTGCCATCCTTGATCTTTTCCACCGACCAAATGATAGCGCCCCATTTCCCATGGGAACTGGCCAACGCCGCGCCGCACAAGCCGCCGACCAAGGCGTGGGTTGAGCTGGATGGCAGCCCGAGCAGCCAGGTCAGGAGGTTCCAGACGATGGCGCCCAGCAAGGCGCAAATGATCACCTGCGGAGAAATGAATTGTGAATCGACCAAGCCGGAGGACACGGTTTTGGCCACCGCATGGCCGACGAGTGCTCCGATCAGGTTGGTGCTTGCCGCCATCAGGATCGCCTGGCGCGGGGTGAGTACCTTGGTGCCTACCACCGTCGCAATCGAGTTGGCGGTATCGTGAAAGCCGTTGATGTACTCAAAGGCAAGGGCGATAAAAATCACCAGGAAAATGATCGTGAAACTCATGCAGTGGTGGGCTTCAGGAGTTTTTCAATACGATTTGCGAGACGATGTTGCCGGCATCGCGACAGCGGTCGATGACTTTTTCCAGCAAATCGTACAGGTCCCTCATGGCCATCCCCCGCAACGGCTCAATCGCGCCGGAATAAATTTCCTTCAAGTGCCCCAATACCAACTGGTCCGCACGTCCCTCCAACTCTTGCATCTTGTCATTCTCCCCTTTCACATCCTCCAGCCTCGGGCTCTTGGCCAGCATGTTCACCATCCGCACCACCACCAGCGCCGCCTCCTGCGCAATGGCCATCTGTGGCGCAAAATTGTCCGCCTCCACCAAGTGATGCATAATCGCGTAGCGCTCACCAAATTTTTCAACGGTTTTGGGAATCCGGTAGAGCGCCTTGGACAGCGCCTCAATGTCTTCACGGTCGAGGGTCGTCACAAACACCCGGACGAGCTCCTCCGCGATGGCCTCGGCGTTCTTTTTCTCGTTGCGGCGAGCCACCGCCAATTCCGCCAGCGAAACGTTGCCACCGTTGCTCTCGTTGAGCAGTCGGGCTAGCGCCTCGATACTCAGGTGTGCCGATTTTGCGCTGGTAGCGAGCATTTCAAAAAAACGGTCAGGTTTGCCAAAGAGTTTTGCTAGAGAGATCACGGGCGGAGGCTGCCAATTCAGCGCTCCACTGGCAACCCATTTTTTTAGCAAGCCAGCCGATTCTGCCAGCGGAGAAAGATGCGCTACAGCCATGGGGCCCATTCGCTCCCCATGAGCGATGCGTGCAACCTGCCCGCACCCCATGGATGTAGCTTTCAAACCACGGTCGTCCCTCTGCCGCCGCAAGGAAAGCCCGATTGGCTGTCTCCGTGTGAAAATCCGCCCTGGCGAGGACTCGCCCGCTTCATTTCTTGAGCTTGCCCTCCTCCTCTTCTCCCGATATGCTGCCCCCTGTGTGCCGGAGTTCGCCTGACAAGCATCCCCATTAACGCCCACGTCGCCCCCGTAGTTCAATGGATAGAACGGAAGTTTCCTAAACCTTAAATGCGTGTTCGATTCACGCCGGGGGCACGGTCATAAAAGCCTTGAAACACAATAGATTGCGGCGATTTCAGGAAGTTAGAAGGCTGACGTAAAACGCCCAAAAACGCACCAAAACGCACCGTCAAACGGAAAGTAACCGGAAAGTGAAAATTTCCCAACATTTCCCTAACGGGCCAGCCCTCACTTGACGCCAACCACGCGGACAGCGGCATTCGGAAGGGTCGAATTTCAAATCCGCCCCCCCCTTGACGCCAACCACGCGGACAGCGGTGCGGGATGGACGGCGAGGCGCGTTTCTGGTAGTCTGTGCCCCATGACCTTTGACTGGCGCGGCAACCTGATCCTGAGCAAGCTGGCGCAGGGCCACACCTATGGCGAGGCGGCGACGGCGGCAGGAATGACCCGGCAAGGCATCTGGTGGAGGTGCGGAATCTGCCCCGACTTCGCCCAAGCGGTCGCTGCGGCGCGTGAGCAGGGCAAAGACGAGCTCACCTTCCGCCTATGGCTCCGGCACCCGTTCAGGGGCAGGCGCGGCCCGTGGTGTCAGCCTGGGCGCGTTCCTGCCTTTCGGTACGGGCGGCGGTGACTCCAAAAACGAGGAATCGCGAGTGGTTCCGATCTAGAGGGCTCCAATTGCCCAAAGAAGGAACGACTCGCGACGGCGTCAATATGCACACGGATTCCGTTCTTGTCGAGATGGCAGCACCGCGTGCCGATATAGGAGGGATTGATGGCGCTTGCCTACCGGGCCAGAGAAGCGGAGTGTTGCAGGTATGAGCACGCCAGAGCACCCGCAGCCCAAGTCTCCGCGTTTCGAGAGAGCTCCGGAGGAATCCAGGAGAAGGGCGCAAGCTCAGATCAAAGCGGGGAGAGAGCAGATTCAGCGGTCCTCGAATGGGCGGCCTTACGCGGACGAGGAGCCTCACGAGCAATCCCCGGAACTTTCCGACAATTCTGTCGAATAGGTCAGGCCTCCCAAAAATCCAAATCGCCAGTTGCGGCTTGGAATGAATCAGCGCGGAGCCCTTGCGAGTCCGCCGGGAATTTGCTGGAATCCAAGGACCATTCCACTGAGAGCGTCTGGTTGGGTGGTGCCGAGG
>CAIQXC010000508.1 GCA_903875675.1 Akkermansiaceae bacterium | reverse complement strand
GGTTCCCGTGAAGCTGGAAGTGCTCGCCAACCCAGCTCCCTAACCCGGCGGCCATTGCAATTGGCGGCCTGCGAGCAAGTGGACGTGCAGGTGCGGCACCGCCTCGCCGCCATGAGGGCCGTTATTGATTACCAATCGGAAACCGGATTCGGCGACTCCCTCGTCGCGGGCGATATTGGCGACCGTGAGCAGCAAGTGGCCGAGCAGGGTGGCGTCGTCTGAGGCGGCGAGTGCCAGACGCGGGATTGGCATGCGTGGCACGATGAGGATATGGAGCGGGGCCTGGGGCGAGATATCGTGGAATGCCACGCAACGCTCATCTTCGTAAACCACGGTTGCCGGGATTTCCTTGTCACAGATTTTTTCGAACAACGTTTTGTCGGCCATACACGGCGGATGCTGGCATAGCCAACGGCTCCCCGCAAGCGTGCAAATCAATCCGGCCGGGTAAGCTCGACAAACACATCCTCGAGGGTCGCTTCGTGGCGAAACAAGGAACGCAGCGGCCAGCCATATTGCGCCGCCAACTGGGCAATGGCTTCGCGGGCATCCACCCCTGAATCCACCCACACGACGTAGCGCGTCCACTCGTCGTCCATCGCTTCCGGGGTGACTTTTTTCACCCCGTCGAGGCGGTTGAGCGCGGCGGCGACCACCTCAGGTGCGGACTGGATCTCCACTTGCAAGCGGCCGGCGGCACGCATTTTGCCGATCAGGTTGGCGGGCGTGTCGGCGGCGCGGATTTTTCCGTTATCGATAATGATGACGCGGTTGCAGGTCATTTCCACTTCGGTGAGGATGTGGGTGGAAATGAGCAAGGTGTGGGCTTGGCCGAGCTGGCGGATGAGTTCGCGGATCTGGCGGATTTGATTGGGATCGAGCCCGTTCGTCGGCTCGTCAAGGATGAGCAACTCCGGATCATGCACCAGCGCGTCGGCCAATCCCACCCGCTGCCGGTAGCCTTTCGATAACGTCTTGATCATCTTGCGGCGCACCCCGCCCAACCCGCAGGTGTCAAGCACCACCCCCACCCGCCGCCGACTGTCGTGCTTGCCCAGGCCCTTGAGCTGGGCACGGAATTTCAGGTACTCACTCACCCGCATTTCACCGTAAAGGGGGACGTTTTCCGGCATGTAGCCGATGCGCCGACGCGCTTCCAGCGATTGACGGAAAATATCGAATCCGGCCACCCGGGCGCTGCCGGACGTGGGCGGCAGGTAGCCGGTGAGCATCCGCAATGTGGTGGTTTTACCCGCCCCGTTAGGCCCTAGAAATCCGACCACCTCACCGCGGGCCACCGCAAAGCTGATGTTGCGCACCGCCTCGTGGCGGGCAAATTGTTTGCTGAGGTTGTTAGCTTCAATCATGGAAACGCAGAGGGCTGGACCGGGTTGGGACTCACCTTGTCGTTGGTTGACTGGGTAGGCCGCGCCCCAATCTAGGCGCTTTGCGTCCGCGGCCAAGCGTGAAATTCGGGCTGCTGATGTTCGGGGTGCCGGGGTGTTGAACTTGAGCGACGGGCATCCCGGAAAAATCATTGTGCTGGCTTGCGTGGCGGCCAAATCCATCTAAACTGCGGGCATGTCAGATTCATGCAGCCCGCTCCCCGATTACCTCAAGGATGAAATCCTGCTTCATCCCGAAAACCGCCGCTTTCCAGCTTTCGATCTGGCCCGCTTGTTGGGTCAGGTGTTTGCGCCGACCCAAGGTTGCCGGGTTTGCGTGCTCATCGATTTTGCCGAACCGGCGGCCATGATCAAGGACTTTGCCTTTCTTGAGCACGACGGTTTCCCCGTGCAAAAACACGCCCACCAATATTTTTACAGCCAGCTCCAGGACGGGGTGATGCAGTCGCTGGGCATGCATGGCGGAGACCTCTTCGCCTACCGTGTCAGCGGAGGTTCCAATCTGGACCTCGACGACGCCATCTGGGACACTCACGGCACCCAGCTCTCGTTCGAGCGCGACATCTATCCGCACTACACTCTCATTTTGTGTATTTCCACGTTTTCCGCCACTGCCCCGTTGACCGCTAAGGCCAAACAATACGGGTTCCGCGGTGCCACCCTTCACGGCCTCAATGACATTATCCTGCAGTCCGGCCTCTCCGTCGATTACAACGAGGTGTCGCGCGATGCCGAAAAACTCCGCCTCGCCCTCACCCGAGCCGATTCCGTCGAAATCGACTTCGAATTGGAAGATGGCCGGATTTTAACCGCTTGGCTAGGCTTGGCCGGCCAGGAGGCTCAAAAGTCCCACGGATTGTGCCTCGGCACGGCTCCGGATATTGCCAACCTGCCCGCCGGCGAAGTGTACTTCGTGCCTACCGACGCACGCGGCCAATTTCCGATGAAATACGAGGATGGCACCCTCGGCCTGCTCGACGTCAAGGACCGCTGCATCTATCGCTCCAGCCTGATTGCCGGCAACCAAGCGACCATTGATGCCCATAATGCCCGTCTGCTGGATGACCCAATGACCGGCACTCTCGGCGAATTGGGTTTCGGCACCCAGGTGCTGCCGGTCTCTTATGCCGATATCCAAGATGAAAAAGTGCTAGGCACCTGCCACATGGCCACCGGCCGCGACGATCACCTCGGCGGGGACATCGTGCCGGCCATGTTCAAGAAGCACGAGAACTCGACCCACGACGACATCCTGTTTGCGCCTCACAAGACGCCGAATTTCAACCTTCGCCAAGTGCGCATGCAGCGTGGCGACCAACACGAGATCCTCATCGAGAACTTCCGCCCGTCCCGCTACATGATGGACTCCCTGAGGCTCTAGGTTCCTTGATGGGGTCAGTCCTCGCACGGTAACATTTGAGCTTGCTCGACCCCGTGGCGCTTTTGAGGTCGAACACTGAGTTCTGTGGCTAGCCTGCTGCCGTATCGCTGGCGGTTTTGGGATCCAGCAGGCCGTGTTTTACTAGAAACGTGTCGGCTGCGGCCAGGGTCAGGTCGAAATGATCTTGGCGGACGTTGAAGTTGAAGAAGCTGTGCTCGGCCCGTTCAAACTCCAAGAGTTCACACACATTGCGCCGCCACCGCAGGCGACTCCGAAATCGCCTCACCTCGGCGATCGGTGCGATCCGGTCCGCCGTGCCGTGAAACATCATCATCGGCGGCAACTTCGACCGCATCAGCGCCGTGGGGCTGCTTCGACTGGCCGATTTGGCATCTGGAAATCGCTCCGACCCCTGGCCCTTCGGCGTCGTATTGACAATCGCACTGAAAAGCAGCAAGGCCTGCGGCCGACAGTCAAAACCATCCACCGGTGGCAACTGCTTGGGCTTGGGCATCGCCGTGAGCAAGGCCAGCAAGGCTCCTCCAGCCGCCCCCCCAACCGTGATGCGGGCCGGATCAATATTGAAGATTTCGGCGTGCTGGCGCATCCAGCGGATCACCTCCCGGGCGTCATCCATGGCTTCCAGCGCTCCGGTGCCATGTTTGGAAAATATCCGGGTTTCGGCAGCAACGGCCACTGCCCCGCGACTCGCGAAGTGGAGGCAATGCGGGACAAACTGAGTGTGCATCGCCGCGTCCCACAGTCCACCATGAAAAAATACCACCGCAGGCCGCGGGGCCAGTGCGGTCTTCGTTGGCCAAAACAGATGCGCAAGCACTTCTCCTTGCGGCGTCTGGCGGTACACATACGATGACGCCTCTTCAAGCATCTTGCGGTCGCGGGCCTCGCCCAACGGTGGCACATTTTGGAGGATTCGACTCATGTGTGGGGCATTTTTTGACAGAGGATGGACTCGCGCACAAATTGTTTGTTGTGAAAACCGGTACTTTGTCCAATGGTTTCGCCGATGAAGCTGCATATTCTCGTTCTAAGCATCCTGATGACCGCGTTGTCTCCGGCGCAGCCCGCCCTGCGTCCGGCCTTGGAGCAAACCTACAACGCATGGCGTTCGGCCATTTCCCGCCAAGACGCCGCTGCCTGGCAGCGAGTCACCGCCAGCCACCGCCGCATTGAGGTAAAAAACCGCATCACCTCCCAAAAATTGCCTTTTCCGGCGTCCCTTTTCAACTTGCCTGCTCCGCCACCCGCGTTGAAGGGCTTGACGTTTCTCGAAGCGAAACAAAATGGCCCGACGGCTACCGCCGCGTATTTTGGCAAGATTGATTTTGGGGTCGGCGGCAATCCCACCGAGAACTTGCTGGTACTCGCATTTGTCACTGAAAACGGTGATTGGCTGTATGACCGGGCGGATTTTGTCAATTTGGAGGCGCTGCCGGAGGTGCGGCGTGAGTTGGCGGCCGGCGATTTGAAGTACTTGAAAGAGACGCCGGAAGCTCAGCCATCGGGCAAGATGCCGCCGTTGCCGCTGGAGGCACCGCCGACCAAGTACATCGCAAAAGTCTATGTCTTCAGCCAGGGGCGCGAGGTCAAGGTGCAAATCAATAAAATCAGCCAGCATCGTTTCGCCAACACCAAGGAGGCCGAAATTGTCATCGGCGGTGCCCTCGATGGCCCCAACGAAGTCCAGTACGCCATTAGCAAATTGCCAGGAGGTACCGGGACCGAGGCCCTGACCATCCGCGTCTATCTGCTTTCCCAAGTCGAGGGCATCAAGCCGATCAAGGCATTTGAATACCAAGTGCTTGAAAACCAAACGCCCAAAGCGTTCGCCACCAGCTCGTTCGACGTCGATGCCACCATGGTTGCCAAACTCATGGGCAAGGCCCACTGAGACGCCCGCTGCCGTGGGCAATCCCGGACGAATTCGCTAAAACCGGGACTGGCCATTTGGCAAAAACCGGCCACTTTGGAGGCATGATTTCGCGCCGCAAGCTCCAATACCCGGTGTCATCACCGTTGCGGCAGTACCTCTATCACTTCGACCGCCAGCGAGATATCCCACAGGTGTATTGGGAGTTGTGCCGCTTCACCGGTGCCGTTCCCTACGAAGATCCACGTGGTCGCGAAACCCTCTGGGTCACCGTGATGTACCCGCCCGATGTGTTCGCCGAACTGCGGGAACGCCTCACCAGCATCTACACCGAACTCAAACTCGGCCGCGACGTCACCCAACACGAGCACCTGCTGGTGGACCGGATCGACTTCGGCGACTTTGGCAATTCGAGACCGTTCCGGGTCCGCATCACCAATGTGTTTAACGACAACTCGGACTATTTCTACGTGAAACAAGCGGATGCCTCGCGCATCTACGGCCTGGAGCTTGAGCACATCCTCTCGCCCAACCGGATCAACTATATCGTCAACGGCACGACCCTCATCGAGGAGCACATTGCTGGAGTGCCGGGGGATGTGTTTCTGCGCGATCATCTTAGCCAGCCCGGCATCAACAAGGTGCGCATTGCCAAGGAGTTCACCAAGTTCAACGAGCGCTGTTTCATCCGCCTGCTCGGTGACATGCGCAGTGCCAACTACATCGTCGAGATCACTCCTGACTTCGAGGAAGTCCAGTATCGCGTTCGCCCCATCGACTTCGACGAGCAATCCTACGAGGGCAAGGGCAATACCTATCTGGCGCTGCGTTACAGCTCTAACCGCGCCATCACCCGCCTCGCCTTCGAGGTGCTTAACCGCAAGACCATTGATCAATACGTGGCCGAGGAATATGCCCAAATGTCCCGCCGTGCCAAGGTCGAAAGCTCACGTCTGCGGGCCTTGCTCGGCATCATGCGCCGCGAGGAACTCGCCCCGCTCGAGCACGTCGTGACCCTCGCCAAGGAGCTTGACCGCATCCATCGCACCAGCACCTTTGCGCAGTGCCGCTCAATGGGTGAACTCACCGCCAAACACCTTGCTCTCATGCTGGAGATGTAGAGGTACTAGAGATGCATGCCCCGCGATTCCAGTTGCCATCCCCAGAACTCAGGGTTCGAAGCGCTCGGCTTGACCGGTCGCGGCCAATACCGCCTGCCAAGCGGGACTTGTCGGATCCATGCATTTCTTTTTGGACGTTAGAAGCCTGATCGGCACATGGATGAAGCGGTCGTGGAGGATGCCGACCACCAATCCGGTTTTGCCGGCCATGGCGGCGTGGGCGGCGTGGCGAGCGAATAGATCGCAGAGCATCGAATCTTCCGCGTCTGCGGGCACACTTCGGATGATGTAGTTAGGATCAAAGTAACGCAGGGTGGCCGGTATGTTTGCCGTCTTGAAGTGGGCCTCGATTTTCTCCCGCAGAAATTGGCCGATGTCCTTGAGTTTGAGGTTGCCCGAGGCATCGCGTTGGTCGCCGCCCGACTCGATCAAATCCTGGCCGGCACCCTCGGCCACCACAATGAGTGCGTGAGCTCGTCGGAGGATGCGCCGCTCCAGCGCCGCAAGCAAGCCGCGCGGGCCGTCGAGGGCGAAGGGCACCTCGGGGATCAGGCAGAAATTCACATCCTGGCTGGCCACGGTGGCCCCTCCGGCGATGAATCCGGCATTGCGGCCCATCAGTTTGACCAGCGCGATGCCGTTCTGGACGCTGTGTGCCTCGGTGTGGGCACACTTGAGGATTTTCGAGGCCTCCTCCACCGCAGTGAAATACCCGAAGGTGCGCGAGACAAACGCCACGTCGTTGTCCACCGTCTTGGGGATGCCCACCACGGCCAGCGGATAGCCGCGCCGCTGGGCTTCCTGAAACAACTCGTTGCCGCCGAGCTGGGTCCCATCTCCCCCAATCGTGAAAAGCAGGTTCACCCGCCGCTCGATCAAATGGTCCACCGCCACGCCTATATCCACCGGTCCCCGCGACGTGCCTAACACGCTGCCGCCTTCCTGATGGATGTCGTCCACCAACTCGGGTGTGAGAACCACCGGATGGGCACTGCGCCGTGGATCGAGCCCTTGATAGCCATTGCGGAAACCCAGGACTTCCTTCACCCCGTAGCGGTGGTGCAATTCGAGAAAGAGCGAGCGGATGACGTTGTTGAGGCCGGGACACAGGCCGCCGCAGGTGACGATGGCCGCCCGCGTCTGTGCCGGATCGAAAAACAGTTTGGCCCGCGGTCCCGCCAACTCGAACAGATAGCCCGGATCAGCGCCTATCTCGATGTTTTCTGGAATGCGGATGTCATCACTGATGGTGAGTGCAAGTGGCGAGGCAAAGCGCGCCGTGCCGAGATTGGGAGTATTCATGGCAGGAGGGATGCCGAAACTAGTAACGGGTGGCCGGGAAAGTTGGAAGGCAAATCCTGAGCGTCACCGCTTCATTTGCCACCTCGGATCAACGCTTGATTCTCATTGGGATTGCCAAGAAAAAAGAACACCATCTCCAGTTTGGAATCGTGCTGGACATTGACCCCGCCCATGATATGAGCTGGCAGTCACCCATGGATCAACCCTCCGATATTCCCGTTCGACCCACGCCGCCGCCACCGGATATTCCTCGCTACACGCCACCCGTCCCGTCGATTCTTATACCGACCGTGGAAACAACGGTCGCGCAGCCGCCGTCGCAACTTACCCCCAAACTCAAATTGCGGGTGGCGCAGGAACTAGAAATCCACATCTCTCCCCACGGCGCGCTGGCACCATTCAACACCCGCGTCATCGCAGCCGGGATCGATGGTCTTCTCGCGCTTGGCCTGTCAATCACCGCTTGGGTGATCTTGCCCGGCACACTCGGCACCAGTTTGTTATGGCTGTTGGGCCCGGCCTATCTGGTCACCCGCGATTCGCTGCCCTTCCTCGGTGGCCAGAGCATCGGCAAAAAGGCCATGCACCTGCAAGCACTCACCCTCGACGGTGAGTCGCTTGCCGGCAACTGGCAACCCGGACTGCTGCGCAACGCGCCGCTGGCCATCCTGCCATTTGCTCTCGTCGAATTGTTCATCCTGCTTACCCGTGAGGACAAACCCGAACACGGCCGCCGCCTCGGTGACGAGTGGGCCAATACCAAAGTCATCGTCGTACAACCCGCCAACAACAAAACCCCAACCGATCGTTAGACCATGACTATGCTAACCAAATTACTGTTGCCCGCCGCGCTGCTGGTGCCGTCGCTTGCCGCGCCCCACGCCGCCGCACAATCGCTCAATTACCGCCAGCCCGCCAGCGATTGGTCCGGCGGAGCCCTGCCCATCGGCAATGCCAGAATGGGTGCCATGCTTTTTGGCGGCGTGGCCGTGGAGCGCATCCAGTTCAACGAACAAAGCCTGTGGTCAGGCGATAACAATTGGGATGGTGCCTACGAATGCGGCGACCACGGGTTCGGCTGTTATCGCAATTTCGGCGACCTGACCATCACCTGGGACATTCCCGCTGCCACCCCAACCGATTACCAGCGCAACCTCGATATCGGCAAAGGCATCCACTCCACGACCTTCACCCATAACTCTATCAAGTTTGCCCGTGAGGCGTTTGCCAGTCATCCCGACCAAGTGCTTGTCTTCCGTTACTCATCCGGCAAACCCGGCTCGTTGACCGGTAAAATCGCCCTAACCTCCGCCCAAGGGGCAGCCACCACCGCCTCGCCGACCGGCTTGGTGTTTAGCGGCGAGATGCCTAACAAGCTCAAGCACGCCGCCGCCTTGCGCGTCCTCGCCACAGGCGGCAAGACCCGAGTTGAGGGCGAATCGCTGGTGTTTGAGAATTGCGACGACCTGCTGCTGCTGCTCAATGCCCGCACCAACTACAAGCCGGATTACGCCGCAGGCTGGCGCGGCGCGGACCCCCTGCCGCTGCTTGAAAAGGAACTCTCCGCCGCCCAGGCCAAATCCTATGCCGCCCTCAAGACCGCCCACGTCGTGGACCTGACCAGCCTGCTCGGCCGAGCCCGAATCAACGTCGGCTCCACCGCCTCGGCCGTCCTAGCCATGCCCACCGACCAGCGCCTGAAGCGCTATGCCGATGGCTGCGGCGACCCCAAAACCGCGGCGGATCCCGAACTGGAGACGACTCTGTTTCAATATGGCCGCTACCTGCTAGCGAGTTGCTCGCGGCCCGGCGGCCTGCCCGCCAACCTCCAAGGCCTCTGGAATGACAGCAACACCCCGCCGTGGGCCTCTGACTATCATAACAATATCAACGTCCAGATGAACTACTGGGGTGCCGAGACCACCAATCTATCAGAATGCCAGCTGCCCTTGGTAAACTTTATCGAGGCCGCGGCCGAACCCTGCCGCATCGCCACCCGCAAGGCATTTGGCGCCAACACCCGTGGCTGGACCGCCCGCACCAGCCAAAGCATCTTCGGCGGCAATGGCTGGGAATGGAACATCCCCGCCAGCGCATGGTATGCCCAACATGTTTATGAACACTGGGCCTTCTCCCAAGACCCCGCCTATCTGAAAAATTCCGCCTATCCCATGCTCAAGGAGATTTGTCAGATGTGGCAAGACCGCCTCAAGGCACTGCCCGACGGCTCGCTCGTCGTCCCTGATGGATGGTCCCCGGAACATGGCCCCCGCGAGGATGGCGTCATGCACGACCAGCAACTCATCTGGGACCTGTTCCAAAACTACCTCGATGCCGCCAAGGCCCTCGGCACCGATCCCGACTATCAAAAAGTGGTCGCCGGCATGCAGGCAAAACTCGCGCCTAACAAAATTGGAAAGTGGGGCCAGCTTCAGGAATGGCAGGCTGACCGCGATGAACCGAACGACACTCACCGCCACACGTCGCACTTGTTCGCCGTCTATCCGGGGCGGCAGATCACACCCACGCTCACCCCGGAGCTGGCCAAGGCGGCCATCGTCTCGCTCAAGGTGCGCAGCAACGACCATCAGGACCAGACTGGCAAACCGTTTGCTGTCGATACCACCATTGGCGATAGCCGCCGCTCGTGGACATGGCCGTGGCGCTGCGCGATGTGGGCGCGGCTTGGCGATGCCGAGCGCGCCGGTACGATGGTTCGCGGGCTGCTGAGTTACAACACCCTTCCTAACCTGTTCACCAATCATCCGCCATTCCAGATGGATGGTAACTTCGGTATCACCGGTGCCATGGCGGAAATGTTAGTGCAATCCCATGCCGGTGAAATCGCCCTGCTGCCCGCTCTCCCCAAGGCATGGGCCGCCAGCGGCTCGTTCAGCGGCCTGCGAGCACGTGGCGGCTTCACCGTCGATTGCGTCTGGCAGGACGGCAAAGTCACCTCCTATGTCATTCGTGCCGCCAAGCCTGCCAGGGTCAAGGTCCGCGTCAACGGCGAACTCAAGGAAGTGACCGCCACCGCCTCTTGATCCGCAGATTGCATCTACCCCCCCCAAGGATGCTTTCGCCGAAGCCCGCCGCTGTCTCATGTCCGACCCCATCTCCACGCAAAAGCTCACTGAGATTGAGCAGCGCATGCTGGCGCTCGGCATCACTGACGAATGCTTGACTGAGAAGTTTGTTAGAGGATCGGGGGCTGGCGGGCAGAAGATTAACAAGACCTCGAGTTGTGTGTTTCTCAAACACCTGCCCAGCGGCCTGACCGTCAAGTGCCAAGCGGCACGCTCGCGAGAAATGAACCGATTTCTCGCCCGCCGCGAGTTGTGTGAGGAATTGGAAGCTGTGCGCGACGGCAAGGAATCGGAGCGGG
Organism: Akkermansiaceae bacterium; assembly: GCA_903875675.1. Classification (GTDB taxonomy): domain Bacteria; phylum Verrucomicrobiota; class Verrucomicrobiia; order Verrucomicrobiales; family Akkermansiaceae; genus Luteolibacter. The sequence goes on along the minus strand of CAIQXC010000508.1, from coordinate 1,451 downwards.
TCCAGGAAATGGAAAAAATCCGCCGCCAAAAACGCCGCCGGTCGCGCCGCTCGAAACAACGGTCGGTGGTCGATAAACGCATCCTGTCCACCAAAAAAAACTTGCGCCGGCCTCCGTCAGCAGACTGAGGGACGCCGCCATGTTCGGGATTCTTCTATCTAACGACGTGTTCCATCCAGCATACGCGAAAATACCAGCGAGTCGCGCCCGCTCGCCTCGAATTGCTGGCGCCGGGCTGCCGGTAGTTCCTCCACCGTGCCCGGTGTGTATCCAAGCCGCTGGTTGAAAAAACCCGCAGCCCGGTTGGTCAGGGCAAATACCCGCGCAATTCCCCGCTCGTTCGCCATCGCTTCGGCGTGCCGTACGAGCTCGATGCCATAGCCGCGGCCCCCGTGCGATTTTTTCACGTGCAGGCAGGCGACCTCTGCGCAACCGTTGGCCGGGTACTCATGCAAAGCCACGCAACCCACGACGTTGTCGTCAATTGTCATCACCCGGAAATCCGCAAGTCGCGATTGAATATCCTCGTAAGTTCGCTCGATCAGTTTGGTGCGGCGCACAGCCCTGCCGATCATGCCTAGCAATTCTGGAATATCCTCCTCGCGCAGTTCTCTAATCACACGGTAACTGTCGGCGTGAACCATCGTGCCCACCCCTTCATTGAAAAATAATTCGTCCACCAACACTCCCTGACGGCGGCCGTTGAGCACGTGAACCCGTGGCACCCCACGCTGACAAGCGATAGCGGCGGCCCGCAGCAAGGCGGCCCCGCCAATGGATGCCCGGCTGGCCAAGTTCTCGGCATCCGCCGCGCGAATCGCGTGGACCGGTTCGCCGTCGATGAGAATTGCCTCTTCCAGCAGCGCGATGATCTTAGCCACGCCGATGCCTTTGGCAAAATCAACGACCGGTCGGTCCAGCGGACCGGTGGCGGTGGCATCGATGATGGCGGACTGGCCGCGGGCCAGGATGCCAAGCACCTCGCGCACCGCTTTGGGATCGGTGATGGGCCGGGTCACCCGCGCTGCCATGATTTCGCACTCCAATGTCCAATCGTAAAGGTCCTTCAAATCTCCGCCTAACACCCCGAGCACCAGTTTAACGCCCAAATCCTCCAGCACCGCCAAATCCAGCAGGGTTTCGGCAATCGCCGGTTCAGGCAGCAACCCCGCCTCGATCAAAACGAAAAACACCTTCCCGCGAAATTGGGGAATGTACTGGAGAACTTCTCTTACGTCGCTCTGCTGCGCCACGCGGCGATCCTACCAGACGCCGCCTTCATCGCAAGACCGGCGTGCGGAAACTACTATTCCAGCCATGTCGCCTGAAAAATTGACTGATTCGAACATGCGTCAGAACTCAGTGTTCGACCTCAAAAGCGCCACGGGGTCGAGCAAGCTCAAATGTTGAAATGCGAGGACTGACCCCATCGGCCGATGGGGTCAGTCCTC
>CAIQXC010000507.1 GCA_903875675.1 Akkermansiaceae bacterium | reverse complement strand
GATCTGCCATTGGCCATCCCACCCATGTGAAAGTGCTGACACCGGAAGCCGCCGGAAAATTTCTCGCGAATGGTTCGCCTTGATGATCAGGGGTTGATAGAAATCTGGCTCTCTCAGCGACAGATTCGGGTTAGCGACAGGGCCTTCTGGCGTGGGATCAGCCAGCCATCTGAAATCGGTGGCAAGATTCGCTGCGGCACCCCGTATGATCTCATTTTTCAGCATGAATGTAACAGCACTAAGAATCGGTTTGGTCTTGATGACTTCTATCGGATTGGTCCAACCGTTCCAAGCGGCGGAGGCCGCAGGTCCGTGTGGCGGGGCATTCACGTTTGCGGCGTGGATCAATCCGGAGCATCCCAACAGCACGCTATTTTCGACGTCAGCGAGTGATGCTTCGACCCGCCCTGCTTGGAAGGAACTCCATACCTGGGGCGAGGAAATCTTTTTCTCAGGCAATGCCAGCGGCGGATTCAACGCCCGCGCCAAGGCCTGCGACGGGCAATGGCATCACGTCGCGTTTGTCGGGGATCCCCAAGCGAAAAAGCAATACATCTATGTCGATGGCGAGTTAAAGCAGACGGGAACCTGTGACATGAAGCCAGACGCGGCGGGCGCTCTTTTGTTAGTCGGGCGTGGCTACGAGGAGATGGGCAACACCCTCTTCTCTTATGTCGGCAAGATTGACGACCTGCGCTTGCACGGCAGGGCGCTATCGGCTGAAGAGATCCGCAGCGCAATGCAGGGCGGCAATATCGACGCCATGGGTGCCCCTGCCCTGCGCCTGAAGTTGGATGGCGATGCGGATGAAGTGGCGCGTCTTGGCTGCGGCGAGTCATTGAAATTTGTCGAGGGCAAACGCGGTCGCGCCGCCATGCTCAATGGTTGGGGGTATTTCGAGGTGGCGGCGGATTTGAGCCGCATCCAATGGAAAGCCTGCTCATTCAGATTCGACGGCTCACCCGAGGAACGCAAGTGGACGCAGGAAGATGGATTGCTGGAATTAACCGATGGCCCCGCCCAGGAGGCTCTGCGATATGCCGAGGCGACCGCAAAACGTTGCCCGGCCATGGCCGAAGAAGCCGCCAAGCGGGCCGAGAAAGCGGACCATTACCGCCGGGTTGAGAATGTTCGAGAGATATATCTCAAGGCCTGCCAGTGGAATCAGGGACAGCGGCGCAAGGCGGCAACGGCACCTGCACAAATCGACCTCGCCACAAGTTATCTGGCCCGGCTTCAGAAGATGCCGGGAAAGGGCTTTGATCCGGCACCCTATTTGAAGCAGCTGGAGGAGGTGGCCCGGCAAGGCCGCACACTCAATGACCAGACCCCGGTCGATTCCCTAACAAAGTGGACCGAGGGCTTTGACCAACTCCAACAAGCCATCTCGGCCAAGTGGCTGCTTTCACAGGGGATCGACAAGATCGCCTTCATCAAGCGACTCACCTACAACGGTGGCCATTATTACACGGAATATATCCAAGGAAGTTATCAACCCGGCGGCAACCTCTGCATTTTGAATCTCAATGATGGATCGGTCAAGGAACTCGTTCCGGAGATGAAGAACGGCGTGTTCGAGCGCTTCGATCTCTCGTTCGACACTAAAAAATTGGTTTTCGCATGGAAGGCATCCAACGACGTCGGCTACCGCATCTATGAAGTGAATGTGGATGGCAGCAGCCTGCGCCAAGTGCTCATGCCGCCTGCTGATGAGAAAGAGTTGGTCCGCCGCTACAGCAATGGCTATCATCATGGCACTGATGACATGAGCCCATGCTATCTGCCCGACGGCGGTATTTGCTTTGTCTCCACCCGCAGCCAGTACGGCACGCTCTGTGACAATCCCGATTGCTTCACCTCCACCACATTGTTCCGGATGGATGCGGACGGCAGCAAACTGCGACAACTGACCACCAGTGCCTTGAGCGAGCAAACACCCATCGCCACCGAGGATGGCCGAATCCTCTATTCCCGCTGGGAGTATGTGGACAAAGGCGCGGTAAGCGTGAAATGCATCTGGTCCATGAATCCCGATGGCAGCGGATCGAGCGAGGTGTACGGGGCCGATATCGCCCTGCCCCCCACCATGACCCAACCGCGGGGCATTCCCGGCGAACCGGCGGGATATGTGTTGCTTGGCGCTCCGCACTTTCCCCAGATGGGCGTGGGCCCGGTCATCCGCCTCGATATGACAAAAAACATGCGGACCCGCGAACCCATGACATATATGACTCCCTATACCGATATTCGAGGTGAGGGCGGGTTCGAATTCATGGACGACAACGGCAAGTGGTATGGCGATGGCTGGGGTCGCGGGCCGCTCTTCCGGGATCCTTTCCCGTTGTCAAAAGACCATTTCCTGGTTGCACACAAGCCGGCCGGCGCGCCGTTGATCGAGCCAAACGGATACGGCATCTCATTGTTGGATGAAAATGGAAAGTTGCAACTGGTTTACAAGGATCCGGCCATTTCATGTTGGGTTCCCTATCCATTGAAGCCGCGCAAAGTGCCGCCAGTGCTTTCGTCCACAAGTGACAAGGATCTGGCACAAAAAAAACTGGCCAAGTGCATCATCACTGACGTCTATCATGGGCTCGAAGATGTGCCTCGCGGGTCGATCAAACACATCCGCGTGCTGGAACAACGGCCACGCCCGTGGACGGCCCGACGCTACTACGATGGCGACCTTTACGACCAGCAACACGCCGTGATTACCAAAGACACCCATCTCGCACTCAAGGTCCAACACGGCATCGTGCCCGTCGAACCCGACGGCTCTGCCAGCTTTTTGGTGCCTGCCGATGCCAGTATCTTCTTCCAAGTCTTGGATGAAAACTTCATGGCCGTCCAAACCGAACGCACGTATGTCAACTACATGCCCGGCGAAGTCCGCTCATGCATCGGCTGCCATGAAACCCAGCAGTCCGTCGCCCAAGCCGCCGGCCAGCGCGGTATGCCCATGGCGCTCAAGCGGCCACCATCCGTGCCGGGCCCCCAACCCGGCGAGAAGGATGGCCACCGCACGCTGGATTATGCTCAGGACGTCCAACCGGTGTGGGATAAGAATTGCCAGAAATGCCATAGCGGCAAGGAGCCCAAAGGGAAACTCAACCTGAGCGGCGAAATGACCGAGTTGTTCAATGTGTCTTACGAAAGTCTGATCACGGAGCGGCGGCCCGAGGTCGGGCTGTTAGGCTTGATTGTCGGCGAAAACCACCCCAAAACCGGCAATATCGAATACCTGCCGGCCCGCTCGCTCGGCTCGCACAGCAGTGTGCTGGTGGCGATGCTCAGCAAGGGGAAGGTGATGTTGGCTGATCCCAAACAGGCGCAGCGTGCCGCCAAGCTGGCCGAGGTTCACAAGGACATCCATCTGACCCAAGCGGAACTGCTCAAAGTGACGAACTGGGTGGACACCAACGGCCAGTATTACGGCAGTTGGTGGGGCCGGCGCAACCTGAAGTTCAAGGGCCTGTCCGACTTCCGCCCCACACAAACGTTCGGCATGGCCACATCTAACATCAACCCCTATCCAAGCTGGAAAGGCGATAAGTAATCCCTTTTTTCTCCAACTCACCCCCAACGAACCAAATGAAACCAAATCAGTCCAAACCATGCATCAAATCCGGTAGCCTGCGTCGTCTGGCCCCTCTAGCAACTGTGGTCGGCACGCTGGCCTTAGGCGTCCCCACCCAGGCCGCTCTGGTCGCACACTATCCGCTCAGGACGGATGTGCTCAGCACCACCGGTATCAACAATGGCACCTTCGAAGGGACCTCAGGCGCTAACGCCGTCGCCACCTTTGTCGAGGACCCGAAATTTGGCTATGTTCTAAGTTTGGACGGCACAGATGACCGCATCAATCTGGGCAACGTTCTCACGTTGTCCGGGCACAGTTACTCGCTTTCTTTCTGGGTGCAAACATCTGCCAATGCTAACACCGTGCCACTGATCGGCAAAAACAACGGTGACCTCAATTTTGATCAATACGAGCGGGTTTTCGAAATCACCGGCAGCCAAACATGGGGCCCCCTGTACAACGGCACCCCCGGCAACTTTGCGGTGAACGGCAGTTGGCTCGGTGGGGTCTCCACCGACCAGAGCGCCATCGCCATCGATGACGGGACATGGCACATGCTCACCGCGGTCCACGACCAATCGATCAGCGACACCAACATGCGTCTTTATATCGACGGAGTGTTGCAAGGAAACCACAACGATAACGGGATGGCCAACACCGCTGAAATCGGCACGTTCTACCTTGGATTTTCCAATTACTCAGGGTGGGGATGGGGCACATATCTGAACGGAAGGATGGCGGAAGTGAATTTCTATGACTCCGCTATTGCCCCCGAAGCTGTCGCCGCTCTCTATGCTTTCACTCCCCCCACCGAATTTTGGACCGTCACGGCTTCCGCTGGCGCAGGCGGAACCATCAGTCCTGTGGGTGCTGTGGCTGTACCGAAAGGATCGGACCAACCCTTCATCATCACTCCGGACAAGTATTTTGACGTGACCGGCATCATGGTAAATTCCGCTGCCATCCCGGTAACTTCACCCGATGCGCAGACCTACACGATGGCAAACGTTGCAGCCGACGACAGCATTGCGGCCAGCTTTACCGAGTGGACCGAGACATCCATTAGCGGCGTAGTCACCTTGGCTGACACGACGGCAGTGGGCGGCGTTCTCATCACCGCCAGCGGTGGCAGGGAGCCATTCACTGCCACCACTTCCGCTGTGGATGGCACATACTCGATCCGGGTCAAGCCCGGCGTGACCTACACCCTGACGGCCACAACACTGCCAGCCCGCAAAACTGTGGATACTGCACCGGAACCATTCACCGCTGGGGTGGCATTCAATTCGGACAAGAACTTCACCCTCAAAGATAAACCCGTCACGTTGCTGGTGAATTACAAATTCAATGGCAATTGCGACGACTCATCCGGCAACGCCAAGCACGGATCGCTAAGAGGCGCAGCGACCTACGGAACCGGTTATATGGGTTTGGGTTCTCTGGATACCAGCGCCGCCGCCGGTGCCTGCGCCATTCCAGCAGTCGGAGATGGAGAATTTCCAGCATTCACCATGAGCGCCTGGCTGAAACCCACTCAAGATGCCGCTGGTTCTGACGCCTATCGGATGGCGCTTTACCAACAACCCGGCTGGGCACCCCATGAAGTGCATGTCGCCCTAACTTCCTACAGTGGCTATCGTGGCATGGTGGCGGCCATCTATGGCGCTGATCCAGAGCATGCGCAGGCGAACAAGGTGAGCGAGTGGTCGCTCAATACCTGGCACCACATCGCGATCGTCTATGACAGTATCGAAAAGTCCGTGAAGTACTACTACGATGGCGTGCTTACTAACACCGAAACGTATAGCTCCACGGTAACCGCAATTTTCCTAGCCAACGCATACATTGGTTCAGCCAGCGGTGACGTCAACAACCGCTCGTTCCGCGGTGAGATCTCTGATTTCCGCGTTTACAGTGACGTACTCAGTGATGCAGAAGTAGCAGCCCTCGTCGAGCTTGTGGCTGACCCCTTCACCACTTGGATCAACAGCGCGGCCTTCAACACACCGACGCCCCTCACCACCGGGCAAATGCTGCCCGGCGCGGATCCGGACGGCGACGGAATGACCAATTTTCAGGAATTTGCCTTCGGCTTGGACCCCACCAAGGGTTCGTCGTGCGACCCCATCAGCGTGCCCTTCAACCCTGCTACCGGCAAGTTCAGCTACACCCGGACTGAGGCCAGCGGCTTGGCCTACACGGTGTGGACCTCCTCATCCCTCAACAACGATTGGGCGGAAGATTCTGGTGCTACTCTAAGTCAGACGGTCACCGCCACCAACAACGGTATCGAGACCGTTGAGGTCACCGCCACCGCCGCCCCGGTCAACGGCAGGTTGTTCGTGCGGGTTGCCGCACAGTGAATGGATAGATAATTGTTGAAAGCTGTGGCGGCCACGCCCGGTAACCTGTGTCTATTTCACGAAACCGTTTGGCTAAGTTGCGAACTCCGGCAATCAGGCCTCGCGGTGAAGGGAAATTCCGCTTGAATCACCGCGTCCGCTCACGCCGCCGGGCGGCCGCCATGCATCTGCCTCAACGATAAATCCAAGCCCGGGCGACTCGGGGGGCTGCGGAGCGATTTTCCATCCAATCGACAACAACATGAAACTGAATGTGACCACTGTTTGTGCCAGCCTGGCATGCCTGCTTGGGGGGGTGTTCACGCCGAACGCCGCTGCCAATAAAATCATCTGGCTCGATGAAATGAATTTGAGCCAGGCCACCTCCGGGTGGGGTACCACTCAGGCAAAAAAATCGATCGACAATCATCCGATCACCTTGCGCGGCACGGTCCACGATCGAGGCATCGGCACCCATCCGCCGGGCAGCTTGCGCATTGATCTGGAGGGTCACGGCTTGCGATTCCAAGCCACCGCCGGGGTTGATGATGAAGTCGGCAAGCAGGGAACCGTCGAATTCATCGTGATGGGCGATGATAAAAAACTCTGGTCCAGCGGAGTGCTAACCGGTGGCGGCGAACTCAAATCCTGTGACCTCGATATCAAGGGCGTGAAGGTCCTCGATCTTGTCGTGGACACCACCCCCGACGGCTTCGCCTTTGACCACTCGGATTGGGCCGACGCCAGAATCGAATACCAGGGCGACAAGGCACCGGCGACGAAGGTGGCGCCCAAACCGATCCGCCCGCCTAACACCGAGCCCCAGCACTGGCCGGCCGCAGACCAGGTGTTTGACAAAAATTCCCTGCCCGATCCCGCCGACAAGGATGAGGCGGACGCAGTGCTGCGGCGCGTCGGGGCCCTGCTCGATCATCTCAAGACGTTGCCGAAATGCCCCGACCTCAAGCCGCAGGCCCAGCTACTCGCAGGGTTGAAGGCACAGGCCAGCCAGATCGCACTCGCCACCCCGCAGCGCGCCGAACTCCTGCAAGCCGCCTGCTCCCTGCGGCGCAAGGTGGCCTTCGCCAATCCCCTGCTCGATTTTGATAAAATCCTCTTCGCCAAGCGCCACTTCTGCCCCAATGCCGAGACCACTGGCAACCACATGTGCGACCAATACTTCGGCTTCAACGCGATTCGCGGCGGCGGTTTGTTCGTCCTAGAAAACCCGTTCTCCGACAAACCCACCACCCGCAACGTGCTGGAAAAATCCGTCTGCGAAAACGGCCGCTACAAGGGCCGCGTTCTAACATCCAACGACGGCTTCCTCGCTCCCGAGTTGAGTTTTGACGGCAAGGAGCTGCTCTTCGCCCGCACG
>CAIQXC010000506.1 GCA_903875675.1 Akkermansiaceae bacterium | reverse complement strand
TCCGAGTGGACCACCGACACCCGCGCCGGACGGCCAACGAGCGACTCGGTGTCGAACTCGTTCTGCTCGGCAGTGGTCAGATCACGCCCAAACCACTGTTTCAGGAATGCGCGGAGAGCGGCCTTTTCGTGCAGCGACGGGGTGAACCCGCGGCTGAACACGAGATACGGCTTGCCGTCCTGGCGCAATTCACGGGTCTCGAACACCAGGCGGAACGTCTCGCGCTCGCCGTAAGTGGACATGGATTTCTTCAATGGAGTCACGTCCACGCAGACGGCTTGACCGTCATACTCGGGATGAGCTTCAAAGGGTGTGTTAGATGCAGTTGCGGATAGTTTCATGGTATTGATGATGTTGTTTGTTTGTGGTTGGCCGCTGGAAAATGGACCCACCGCCGGCACAGCCCGACCGACGGCGGAAATCGGTCAGGGGAGGGAAGAAGGGAATTCGCGGCGGATGTCTCGGTTGGTGCGGAATGGTGTGTCTCGGGCCATACCCTCCTCTGCACCGTGGACCTCGAATGTTTGCCCCACGATTCTCAGAAATTTGAATTTTTCCTGACATTCCTTGAAACCGCCTGATTCGGAGGGTCGCGCCTGTCGCCCCTGAGCCATTCCATTGCCCGTTGCAGGTCCCGGAGCATGGTCCGTGCCCTCTTGGGCGTGACTCCGAGCGAGCGGGCGACATCTGAAAGGTTGCCCTCCGCCGCCTCCAGTGTTGTGGCCAATACCCGCAAGTCTCCGGGAAGATTCGCCATCGCTTCGGCGATGTCCGCAGCTTCCCCGCGGCACTCGTGCCACGACGGCGGTCGCCCGTACAACGCGTGCTGCCTCCCTTCCAGATCCATCACCTGCGCCATGTCCTCGTGCAGTTCGCCCCCCTCGGCTGGACAGGCCTCATTCATCGACATGGCTTCCCGCCGCCAGTCGCGGCATTCCCGCTGCCGGTCGCGGATCATATTCTTGATGAGATTGCCCACGATGCGGTTGACTGCTGCCTCCCGGTTCACTTCCCCGCCGAGCTTGCCAAGTGCGGACCACACAGCCAGGTGCATGTCCTGCCGGATATCGGCAAGATCGGCGGCTGTGAGCCCGAACCTCCCCCTGAGTTTCCCCGCTTCACGCTCAATGACATTGACGATGTGCGGGTCGATCCCCGCGTAATGGTTGGTTTTCATCCGGCCTCTGGTGGCCGGGTGTCAAATGGGCGGGGTTGGGGCGGCGCGGAGGCGGACGGTGGGGCTCAGGTTCCTTTGGAATCAAAAAGGGGCAAGCCGTCGTGAGATCGCTTTGGTTGCGACACCCACAACGACCTGCCCCTTGGGCCCGGCCGATTGTCTGGTTGTTAGTTTGGTTTACAGGTTGTCTTGATCTGAAATATGATTCACACCGCCACTTGGCGGATGATCCGGAACGGCAGCCCCGCCCGGATATCGAGCGCGAGAATTTCCCCGCTTCCGATCATGTCGAATTGCCCGAACAGTTCGACGTGCTCCCGCTTGAGCGCAAAGTCGGCAAGTCCAGCCTCGCGACGCGCCGGATCGGATGACCCAAGCTTGGTCTCGGATGTCCAGCGGGTGGCCGGTCCGAACACCGGGTTGCCGTCCCTGATTTGGAGGTTCTCGATCCGGGAAAACGGGGAATTCTGCATGGCTGTCACCAGCAGTCGGCGCTCCCGGTTGAGTTCGCTGAGTGCTGGGATTCTCCTGGAGGCGGAAGCGGAAGCGGGCTGCGTGGGAGCTTTGGAGTCTTTGATGGCGGATCGTGTGTTCATTTTTTTGAGTGGGTCGAAAAAGTTACTGGACAAATGAACACCTTATCAATTATCCACAAGCCGCCAGCGGTCACACCGCAGGAACACCGCGTCAACACCACCCCATAGAATATCAAGAACTCCGAAACACCCTCCCGCCATGTCCCGATCCGTCAAGAAATCCATCGCCATTCCGCAACCCGTCCGCGACGGCCTCTGTGCCCAGATTGACAAGGGAACCCTCGACTACCCGAGCGAAAACGCCGCCTGGATCGGCCTCGCCCGCTACCAACTACTCATCGGCAAGCCCCATCCGGTGACGGCGGCCATTTCCCGGATGCACGCGGACGACCAGGACGCGATTGATGATTTCCTCCTGGAAATCGCCACCCGCGGTCTGGCCTTGCGCGGCATGCTCCTGGATCGCCTGATCCGGCAGGCCATCGACGGAAGCCACGAGCCCACCTGCCAAGGGACCGCCGAACTGGTACCCCAGGAACTCCTCAAATTGGCTCGCGAATGGCGGAAAAATCCGGCTGCCGTCATGGCCCGCTTGACAGCCAATGCGGACGATCCCGGCTGATCAGCAGCTTGCCCGCCTCCAGCCAACCGACCGAGATTGATGATTTCTCACCCTTGGTGGCTCACGCCGCCGGCCCGTAGAGGAATTTCTGGAAGCCGACGAAGACCTCTTGGATTTGCTTTGGCGCGCCCAGGTCGGCCACGGCATCGGGGAGGGAATCGTGATACTTGAGGCGGAGCAACGGATTGAGTTTGGCGGCGTCCAACTCTTCGACGCCGACATTGACGTAATGGGAGAGCACGAATTCGAGGAAGATCTGCTGCTTGATGTTGAAATGGTTGCTGATCTTGACCTTGGCGGTGGTCGCCCGCTCCTCGCGGGTGAGCGGGGGCAGGGCGTAGGCGACATAGGCCAGCACATCGAACAGGTCGCTCTTCTCGGCATCAATGATCACCTGCATCTCGGTCATTTGATCGTGACCGAAGCCGCCTTCGGCAAGCCCCTCCATGAGCTTGGCCCGGGTGTCGGGCGCGCTCCATAGGGCGCGGAGTTCGTCCTCATCCTTGAAAAAGTCCGGCAGCTTGCCGAAAAGCATCTCCATGAACTGCTGCGCCGACATGGGCGTGCCGTCCGGGTGCCAGAAGTTGGTCATCGTCATGTGCTGAATGGCGCGTTCCTTGCCGTCGGCCAGCTTCACTTTTACCTTCACCTTCCGACCGCGCTGGCACTCGCAGGGGCGCTTGCCGCAATCGGGACATGGCTCTTTCGGGCACTCGCAGGGCTGCTTGCCGCACTTGGCGCAGGGCTGCGGCGGCTTCACAACGCACACGCAGGGATCGCATCCGCACTTCTTGCACGGCTCCGGCTCGAGCGGTTCGCCGTCCCACTCGGGATCGCTGAAATGGAGGTGAGCTTGCACGAAATCGTAGATCGTAAAATAGTCCTTGCCGTCGTAGAGACGGGTGCCGCGGCCGATGATCTGCTT
>CAIQXC010000505.1 GCA_903875675.1 Akkermansiaceae bacterium | reverse complement strand
CTTGACAGCGCTCCAAGGTCATCACCTGCCGAAACAAGGCAAGCCGGAAGGCGTTGCGGAGTTCGTGCCGCTGCAACGGGGTGAAGGCAAGCGGGGCTTTGAGCGCGTTGCCCATGGTCCGGGCCTGTGCGCTATTCGCGTCATGCCCGTAAAGGGAGTAAAGAAAACTGGTGTCCGCGTAGGCTACCATTGCCTTTCCTCCCGCTCCTCAAGGATGATATTGGGCATGATTCTTGAATCCCCGAAGATGGCCTTGGCGCGGGCCGCAAAGTCCGGCATCTTGAACTTGGCCGGGGCCTCGGGGCGCGGCGGGCAAATGCGGGCGACGGGGCGGGTCCGGTTCAACACCGTCACTTCCTCCCCTTGCGCGACCAACGCAAGAACCGAGCTGAAGTCGTTATGAACTTGCCGAATGGTGACTGTCTTCATGTGCCACAGGATGTTCCACACCGCCCCCTGCGTCAAGCGCCGGGTTGCTTTTTTCGGTGGCGGGGTTTTCCCGGCGTGCGTTCCCGCGCCCAGCGGCATGGTGGCAACCATGGTTCGGCTTGAAATCATGGTGGCAGTTGCGCCCCCGGCTCGAAGTTGACCACCTCGCAAAACTCGCGCATGCGGCGCAAGAGAGGTTCGCCCCGGTCGGCGCGGCCGTTGTCCGTCATGCGCGGGCAAGGATCATGTCGCCGGTGCTGGGCCAGGCTGAAAGAACCTTCCGCCTGTGGCTCCGGCATCCATTCCAGGGGCTCCGGCCGCCGACGGGTCGCGGGCACGGCGGGAAGCCGAGGTTTGCTTACGGGCGGAGGTGAAAGGCTGATGGCCCTTGTCAACCTACCGGGAATTTGTTGAGGTCTGCCCATGTTGACGGCGGGCGCGGGTTCCACCGCCAGATGTGTTCCGCATTTTCCCCTTCCCCACCACGCCTCCGATCTTGCCGAACGACGGAAAAATCAGTGCAGACTCGCCCCACTGGAAGGCGATGAGCCAGGACGAGCGAAAGGCTTATCTGGAAGGGTTACAGGATGGCGGCCCGCCGAACCCTACGGGCGAAAAAGGCATTGCCTACGATGCACTTGAGGCATATCGTGTTCTGGATGAGCACGCCGCAGACCTCCCCGCAAAACTCGCCGCCCAAATGGGGACCTTTCGAGAGGTCGTCAGAGGAATCGAGGCTGCGGGCGCGGGCTCAAGTGAAGGCGGTAAGGGAGCAGTATCTCCAGTCATTGCTTGGGCCAAAAAAGAAGGGCGACTGATTCCTTCTGGTGAATTTGACTCACTCGATGACCCCATCTCCGGCGACACTTCCGAGCACGAGGTTTGGCATTACGACGCAGCCGGAAGAGTCGAAAACCCACTTGGGCGGGGGTTTTCGGCCAAGTTCCGGTGTACTGGCAAGGGCGGATTCTCATGAAGAATGCCAGTCTGCCGGAATACCTGCGGCGGATGGCGCTGCAAGTGGCGGTCTTCAAGAGCGACATACGATTTGAAGGAATCACGACTTCAGACAAGCCAAGCATGCTCATCGGACACCAACCGGGAGAGCCCAGCGCGGTTATCTCCCAAGAGTGGATCCAAGCAGCCAGACTCAGCAAGCCATCCCCGGACGGTGGGGAAATCGCCAAGTTCATGGCTGAACCTCGTCCTTGAAGTGGGTGTAAACGATCTTGCGCTTGGATTTATCGATGAACTGGACGAGGCCGCGCAGGCGGATGCGAAGGTCTTCGAGGGCGGCGAGATCGATGCCTTCCCAGAACTCGGTGGTTTGGACGGCGCGGAGGGTTTCGAGTTGCTGTTTGACGGCGGGGATGGCGTCCTTTTCCTCAAGGCTGGCGGCGATCTCGATGACTTTCTTGCGGATAGACTCGAAGGTTCCGGCGTCTTTCTCGACCAGGGCGATCTGCATCCGCAGGGCACTGAGGTCGAAGAAGCGGGCCTCGATCTCATCGGTTTCGATCTGGCTGGGCAGTCCGGCGATGTGGTTCTCGATCTCGTGGATGTCTGAATCCGAGAGCGATTCCCATGATCCCGCATTCTTGAATCGTTCGACATGCTGGAGGTGGGCGCGCACCATGAAATTGTCCGGATTCATGCCGCAGACTTCCGCGTGCAGGGTGCTGGCGAGGGATGTTCGGAGTGTGCCGGAGGGTTCCAGCCCGGGAGTTTGCTGGACGGCAGCGAGCAACTGGACGCGGCTTTTGAAGAGGCGGGTGCCGAGGCCCTCACCGCCACCGGTCTCGATGCCGTTGGGGTTCTCGCGGAAATAGTCGAAGTTGAAGCAGAAGTCGAAGATTCGAAAGTGCTCCTTGTCCTGATCCGGGCCGAAGAGGTTTTTGCAGAGGCGGGTGCCACGACCGATCATCTGCCAGAACTTGATCTTGGAATAGACGGGCTTGAAGAAAACCAGGTTGACGATTTCCGGCACGTCGATGCCGGTATCCAGCATGTCCACGGAAATGGCAATGTGCGGGGCCTTGTCCTTCTGAGAAAAGGCCTCGATGAGGCTCTGCGGGTATTTCGCATAGTTGTCGATGATGCGGGCGAAGTGTCCGGCGTAATGCGGATAGTGGAAATTGAAGCGCTCCTCGATGAACTTCGCGTGCTCGTGATTGCGGGCGAAGATGATGGTCTTGCCGATGCGGTCGCCGCCTTCGACTTTGAGGCCTTCCGCCATGAGGTGCTGGAGGACCTTGTCCACCGTGTCGGTGTTGAACAGCCAGTTGTTGATGGCGGAAGCTTGCACGGTGTCGGGTGCGCCGCTGTTCCCGTTGTTGTCTCCCCAGTCGAGCGATTCCCATTCCGCCTTCTCCTCATCGCTGAGATCATCGTAGTGGATACCGTCGCGGGGGAATTTGAGATCCACCTGGCGGACTTGCGGCGGCACCAGGAAGCCGTCGCTGACGGCGCGTTCGAGTTCGTAGGCATCAGTGGGGACGCCTTGCTCAAGGTCGAAGAGCTCGTAGGTGTTCTTATCCACCTGATCGCGAGGTGTGGCGGTGAGGCCGACGAGCAGGCAATCGAAGTATCGGAAAATCTCGCGGTAGCGCTGATAGACCGAGCGGTGCGCTTCATCGATGATGACCAGATCGAAGTGGCCGACACCGAAGCGGGCCGCGCCGCCGTCGGTCACGTCGATGAGTCCCATCATGGTGGGGTAGGTGCAGACATAGACGCGGCCCTCGGTGTTTTTTTCGGTGACCAGATTCACCGGGCTGGAATCCGGCAGATGCGCCTTGAAGGCATTGCCCGCCTGGTTGACCAGAGCGACGCGGTCGGCGAGGAAAAGCACACGCTTGGCCCAGTTCGCCCGCTGGAGGACATCCACGAGGGCGATGGCGACGCGGGTTTTGCCGGTGCCGGTGGCCATGACGAGCAGGGCCTTGCGCTGTTTCTTGGTAAAATGCTCGCAGATGCTGGTGACCGAGCGTTTCGCATAGTAGCGTTCGATGATCACCCCATTGATAGAAACCGTGGTGAAAAGCTTGCGGGTGCTGCGGCGGAGGATGAGGCGGGCAAGTTCCTCCTTCTTGTAAAATCCGGACACTCGGCGTGGCGGATAGGCCGTGTCATCCCAGATCCATGTCTCATAGCCGTTGGTGAAAAAAATGACCGGACGCTGGCCATACATCGCTTCAAGGCAATCGGCATAGAGCTTGGCCTGCTGCTGGCCCACGCGGGCGTCCACCGTGGTTTTCTTCGATTCCACGATGCCGAGCGGCTTGCCGTCATCGCCCCAGAGCACGTCGTCCACGTAGCCCTTGCCCGCCTGGTTCGGCATTCCGGTCACCTCGAATTCCTTGTCCCGCTTCTGATCGAGCGGCCATCCGGCGCGTCTGAGTTCGAGATCGATGAGGTAGTGGCGGGTCTGCGCCTCCGTGTAGTCGTGGGTGTCCGGCTTTTTCTCCGCAGCGGCCTTGGCTACCGCGAGGTGGGTGCGGAGGAGTTGGATTTCGGAATCGAGAGCATCCCTTTCCTGCTGGCGCTGGAGGAATTCCTTGGCCTGCTCCTCAAGCTGCTTTTCCAGGGCCTCCAGTTCCTTGCTCGGGACGACCGCCGCCGCGCTGGTGAGCGGCTGGAGCACGCGGGCATCCGACCATGCGGCACCCTCGCGGGACGCTTCCGGCGCGTAGGTGCGGGTGAGCCAGTAGCAAAGGTGATGGAGTTCCTTGACCACCTGCATGGCGTCTTGCTGGCGGATCGGGCGCGCCTCGTGGACCGCCTGATTGCCGACCTGCTGGATGATCCGGGCTTTCTGGAAGACCGCTTACGGCAACAGGTTGCGGAAACCGGGATCATGGATCATGGCCCCGAGGCTGGAGTCATACGGCATCCGCAGGCTGGTGTCGTAGCGGTAGAGCCAGCGGACGGCCACCTCCAGGGCGAAGCGGGCGTGGAAACAGGCGGCGCGGGGGTCACCCATGATGTGATCTTCCGCCTTGCGGGAGGCTTCCGCGAGGTCCTTGAACGTTGGGGGCAGGAAGGTGAAGTTGCTCATGGTTCGCGGGTTCGGTAGGCTTGCTGCTCGTGGTTGGGTTGCTGGGGATAGCGCCGTTCGAGAATTTTGTCGTCATCCACCATCGGTTTGATGAAACGCTGACGAATCCCGTCTGGGGATCGATTCAGAAGGACCGCCAATTGATTGAGTGTGAAAAACTTTCCGCAGCAGAGATTCCGGATCGTTTCCCGTGTCGTTTCAGGAAGGCAGTGTTTGTTCGACCTCACCGGATCCGCGATCCTGAGTAAAGTCGGATCTTCCATGGGATTGCCCCCCGGCAATTGTGGTGAGCTGGACGGCAAATGTTCGGACCTCACCTCCAAATGTTCGGACCTCGGGGCCAAATGTTCGGACCTCTGGGGCAAATCTTCGGACCTCGGGAGCAAATCTTCGGACCTCGGGGGCGGACTTTCCAAATCCACGGCGCTTGCCAGATCCACGGCTGCCGTACCTGCCAGTCGATAGCTGGTGGCCCTCCCCTGGCCGTCCGGGACGAGCATCCTGTGATCGACCAAGCCCTTGAGCAGGAGGGTGATGTCGCGGGGGTGAAGGCGCGAGATCTGCCGGAGGCGTGCATTGGTGACGTAGCCCTCGATGTGCGCGGTGGCCAGGGCGAGACGCCCGTTCTCATCGAGCTGGTCGAAAGATTTGCCAAAGAAAAACCGCAAATCCTGCAAGGTCCCATCCGGGAGCAGGCTCACCGTGCGGAGCTTCATGAGCGTCGCCTCGAGTTCCTCAGACTCCCACAACTCCGGGAGCCGGTAGTGCTGGGATTTCCAGTTCTCGATCACCCGGGGGATTCCGGAGCCGGCTTGCTCACCGAGTCCGATGAGACTGAACATTTTTTGGAGGCTGCGGTTCCGGCAATCGCTGTGGCCCCCCTCAAAGGCTGCGGTGACAGGGATGCGCATGTTTCCTGGATTCCGGAACCCGAAATAATCCGGGGCCTTGACCACCAAAATCGAAATGCTGGCGGAGTAGTCCGCATGAACCAGTGCGTTCACCAAGGCTTCTCGCAATGCCTTGTGAATCGGCGTGTCGTCATCCCGTTCGCCGCCTTCCAGCCGAAAGGGAACTTTAAGATCCCGGAACAGCCGCTGGATTGTCATGCGGTAGAAATCGTAAAGATTGCCCGACCAGGTGCCATCCGGGCTGAGCCGGTCAACCCACTTGGTTTTCGCTCCACCAACGGGCAATTCCCGGTAATCCACGAAATAATTGGGCACGACCTCATGAATGGCCTCGTGTTTGCCAAACATCAACAGCCCTGCCAGCGTAAGCCCGGCATTGCCTGTTTGCCGGTCCGTTCTCCACCCGCCAAGTTTGCGGAGAAATTCAAGATTCTCCGCCCCGTTGAACGGATGGTCAGGCTTCAGGGCCGCCATGCGGTTGCGGTAGGCCTTGAAACTGTCCATGTCCAAATCGTCGAAAGTGTAACCTGTTAGGAGGCGTGCATCTCGCGCGTCCTCGGTCTGCTCGGCGAGCATTCGTTTCACCTCGTCGTCGCGGCAGAGGTAGTCACCTGAATGATGCCGTTTGTAGGTGCCCTTCAGCGGGTTGCCGTTGATGAAGATCGGGCGCTCATGCCGGGTAGCGCGGGGCACCTCGATCTCGATCACCCATCGGCCTGTGCCCGCCGGGAACCGCTGCACCATCGCGGGAGTGAGCAGGTTGCGGCTGACCTTCTGCGGGTTGTTCAACTGATTCCACAGATCATCGAGCATTGGATCGGGATTCTCAATACCGTGGGCGTCAAAGCTGCGGCCTTTCAGCTCCTTTACGCCCAGATAGATCATCCCGCCATTCGTGTTGGCAAAGGCCGAATAGGATTCGAAAAAATCCCGAGGCAAGGCTCCACGACCGTCCTGGCCAAGCGCACTCTTGGCTTCGAGATCGACATCTTCCCGGAGGTTCGCGGCGTTGAATACGGCATCGGTCATGGCTCAATGGATCAGAGTTCCCCGCCAAAGGCGCGGTGCTGGAGAGCGGCGAAGAGGGCGTCCAGTTCGGCGAGGTGGCCGCGCTGCGCGGTCTTCTGGCGCTCGATGGATCCAACGATGGCGGCGAATTTTTGTTGGAGGGGAAGCGGGGGAATCAACATGGGAAAAGCCCTAAGTTGGGTCATGTTGATAGATGCAATCCCGGTTGTCTGTTTTGCGGAACGGAGAAAATACTTTTTGCCTCGTTGGCTCCCAATCAACCAATTGAGATAGATCGGATCAATCTTGGCAGAAGTGATTCTAACTCTGAAAATGTGATTCTGGTGGATGCATTCGGGAAGACAGATCG